>JAOBAU010000041.1 GCA_025463165.1 Acidobacteriota bacterium
CGCAACCGTCAGCGCCACCGCGCCAAGTGCGAGGCTGACGACCGGCCGCCAGTTCGCTCGGAGATCGCGCGGCGACGCGTCGAACGCGGCATCGAGCAGCACCGGCGCAACGAAGAGCGCCAGCGCCAGCTCGGGATCGAGCACGATGGTCGGCACTCGCGGAATGAGCGCCAGTCCCGCGCCGGCGACCGCCACGAGCGCCGGGTACGGCGTCGCCATCCGGCGCGCCAGCGCTGCCAGTCCCGCGCCGCCGATGAGCATCGCGATGACGATTTCGAAAACGAGCATTCAGCGTTTCACTTTGTAGCGCAGCCAGACCAAATCGCCTTTGCGCTTTTCGATCGATAGCAGTTTGAGGTTGCGCGCCGGCCCCTTTCCTTTCTTCGCATCGAACAGCGTCGGCGTGCCGATTCCGCCATCAGCGATCGGGCCGACGAGGATGCTCAGCTCGTCGATCAGATCGGCTTCGAGAAACGAGCCGTTGATCTTTCCGCCGCCTTCGAGCAGCAGCTTTCGAATGCCGAACTTCGCACGTAGTTTTTCCAGCGTCTTCCCGAGATTGATGCGCGTCTTGCCGCCGAAAAGATACGAGACGCCTTTCGATTGCAGGAACGCCAGGTAATCGTCGGAGACGCTTTCGGTGAGGATCGTGATGACGTGCTCGTCGTCGATCGCGTTCGAGCGCCACGTCAGTTTGCCCGATGGATCGATTGCGATCGCGTACGACTTCGCATCGCTCTTCGCGATGAAATCGGTTCGCGCGATCGGCTCTCTTGATTTGCGCCGCGGCACGCGCGCTTTGCCGGCGTACGGTTCCATCGAAATGCGGCCGATGATCCACGCGTCGGCGTCGAACGTCGCCGCGGTGCGCTCGTACTCGCGCGTCCCGTCCGGTCCGAGCTCCCAGTTTTTCGTGACGATGCGTCCGTCGATCGACGGGAGCATGTGGCAGATCACGTACGGTCGTTTCATGCGGTTCACGCCTCCGGACGCGCGGCGCGGTCGAACGCGACGCGCGAGCGCTGAACGTCATTCATGTGTGCATCGACCCAGAGCCAGAGACTGCAAACGGTCTCGCCGAGGGAAAGGCCGAGCGGTGTCAGTCGATAGTCGACGGCGGGCGGAACGGTTGGATGGACGCGGCGTACGACGAGACCGTCGCGCTCGAGCTGGCGCAGTGTTTTCGTCAGCATCTTCTGGCTCGCGCCGACCTTCGCGCGCAGCTGATTGAAGCGCAGCTCCGACTCTTCGAGCGCGTCGACGACGAGCAGCGTCCATTTGTCCGCGACACGCGAAAGCAACTCGCGTACGAGCGCCACTTTCGCTTCGTCATCAGGCGCGACGGTTTCTCCGCGGTGCCCTGGGAACTCTGCGGTGCCTTCTTGTGGGTTCACGTTCTGCATCCTATGTTCACGTCATGACGATCACCAGCGCAACCACACGCACCCTCGGCAACTTCAACGTTTTCCCGCTCGCGCTCGGCTGCATGGGCATGTCCGGCATGTACGGCGCCGCCGACGAACAGGAAAGCATCGCCACGATTCAGCAGGCCATCGACAGCGGCGTCAACCTGCTCGACACCGGCGATTTCTACGGCATGGGTCACAACGAAATGCTCGTCGGTCGCGCCATTCGCGGACGGCGCGATGAAGTATTGCTGTCGGTGAAATTCGGCGCGTTGCGCGGTCCCGACGGCGGCTGGCTCGGCATCGACACGCGACCCGCGGCGGTGAAGAATTTTCTCGCGTACACGCTGAAGCGGCTCGGCGTCGACTACATCGACATCTATCGTCCGGCGCGTCTCGATCCGGCAGTGCCGATCGAAGAGACGATCGGTGCGATCGCGGAGCTGGTGAAGGCCGGATACGTTCGCGCCATCGGACTCTCGGAAGTTGGCGCTTCGACGATCCGGCGCGCGCACGCCGTCCATCCGATCACCGACCTGCAGATCGAGTACGCGCTCGTCAGCCGTGGTCCGGAGCGCGAGATTTTCCCGGCGCTGCGCGAGCTCGGCATCGGCGTCACCGCGTACGGCGTGTTGTCGCGCGGTCTGCTCAGCGGCTCGGTGCCGTCGGCCAGCGGCGATTTCCGCGCGTATCTGCCGCGCTTTCGCGGCGAGAACCTCGCGCAGAACGAGAAGCTCGTCGGCGCGCTGCGAGCCGTCGCTGCGGAGCGCGGCGTGACACCGACACAGCTCGCCATCGCGTGGGTGCTCGCGCGCGGCGAATCGATCGTGCCGGTCATCGGCGCGCGGCGTCGTCCGCAACTCGAAGAGTCGCTCGGTGCGATCGCGATCCGATTGACGGACGACGAGCTCGCGCAGCTCGAGCGCGCGGTGCCGGCGGACGCCGTTGCGGGAACGCGATACGACGAACATCAGATGGGAGCGCTCGACAGCGAGCGGCGGTGAGCGCTACGCGATGCGGCTGCGCTCGCGGATCAGCAGATCGATGCGCAGCTGATCGAGCATCGCCACGATGTCGGACGCCGTCTGCGGGCGCTCGTACATGTTCTTGCGCAGCGACGACATGACGACGTCGCGCAGCGGTTCGGGCACGAACGCCGGCAGCGGCGCCGGTTCGCGCTCGACGATCTGCGCGAGGACGTCGAGCACGTTCGTGCCGCTGAACGGCACGCGGCCGGCGAGCATCTCGTACGTCACGACGCCGAGGCTGTAGATGTCGGAGCGATCGTCGATGATCAGCTCGCCGCGAACCTGTTCGGGTGAGAGGTAGTGCAGCGTGCCGACGACGGCGCCGGGACGGCGGATCGGATCGGTTGCGTCGAAGTCACCGCCGTCGCCGCTGAGCGCGGAGACGCCGAAGTCGAGGACTTTGACGACGTGGTCTTTTCGGATGGCGATGTTTTCCGGCTTGATGTCGCGATGGACGAGCCACGCTTCGTGCGCGGCGGCGAGCGCTCGCGCGACGGCGCTGGCGACGTCGATCGCTTCCATGATCGTCATCGGCCCGCGATTCATTCGCTGGCGCAGCGTTTCGCCGTCGACGAGCTCCGTGGCGATGTATTGCACGTCGCCGTCGTGGCCGACGTCAAAGACGGTGACGACGTTCGGATGATTGAGCAGCGATGCCGATCGCGCTTCGCGCTCGAAGTGCCGCGACTGCCGTTCGTCGGCGTCCGCGAATCGCAGCAGTTTCAGCGCGACTTTGCGATGCAGCAGCGTGTCCTCGGCCGCATAGACTTCCGCCGATCCGCCGCCGCCGAGGCGGTAGAGGACGCGGTAGCGGCCGATGTTGAGAACGTTCATGGCGGCACTGGGCGCAACTATTCTGCAAACGCTACATCGGCAGTGTGAGCGATGTCACGTTTGCGGATTGCGAACAGATCGGTGATCGAGAGCGCCGCGTAACCGGCCAGACACGAGAAGGCGAGGTTGAAGCCAGGACCGGCCCTGACGCCGCCGAACGAGAGCACTGTTAAGGCGACGAGGTTCATCACCAGCTGGAATAGCGCGACGAGCGAGAGCAAGAGGTCGGCGAGCGCCAGTTTCCATGCCGTGCGTGGCCGTCGCCAGAACGTGCGCGCGATCAGGATCGGCAGCGGCCAGAAAAAGCAGAGCAGATCGGGGATCGAGCTCGTCGACCAGCTGATGTACTGCGTTTGCAAGCCGTCTTTCGAATAGCACGTCGCGAACGGTAGCGTCATCGCGAACAGCAGCGTCGACGCGACGATCCACTTCGCTGCCAGTACGTAGCGAACGGGCCCGGTTTGTGCGAGACCTTTGAGCATCACGATTCGGAGGCGATGGATGTCGGCGAAACAGGATTTGCTTGAAGTGTACGACCAGGAGCACGCCACGACGATGCGCGTGCTGCGCGCCTATCCCGAGGACAAGCTCGAACTACGCGTGCATCCGCGCGGAAAAAACGCGCGCGAGATCGCCTGGGTCTTCGTCCTCGAGCGCTACCTCGGCACGAAGGTATGGCACGACGAGCTCGCGAAAGGAGTGCCGTCAGGCAAGCCGCCCGATCCGCCGGCAAAGTGGAGCGAGCTGCTCGCGCAGCTCGAAGAGGCGCACAAGAAGTTCCGTGAGCTGATCGCCGCCGCGTCGGACGAAGAGCTGCACGAGGAGGTGCATTTCCTCACCGCGCCGAAAACGATGGGACCGATCTCGCGCAAGAAGTGGCTCTGGTACCTGCTGCACGACCAGATTCACCATCGCGGACAGTTCTCGGTGTACCTGCGGATGACCGGTGCGAAAGTGCCGTCGATCTACGGACCGACCGCGGACGAGTCGTGGATTTGACGGAGGCGGCGGAGGAGGAAGCCGATGAGCAGCCAGAGCGCGGCGGACATGAGCGTCGCAAGCCCGCCGAAGACGGCGGCGAACAATGGACCGGCGAGTTTTCGATAAAGCGGAGCGATTGAGGTGGCGGTCGCTTCGTACGCGCCGCCGCGGTAACCGTCGTTCATCCAGTACAACTCGATGCGCTGGCGCTCGGGTCCGATCCGCTTGACGTTGAGAACCCACATGCCGTCGTTGGGTCATGGAGTCGTTCGTTGAGCCGATCCTGGATTGCGCGATCGGCGCCGGCCGGAATCAGGTACGACGATCCCGCCGGAAGCGGCGGTATCTGATGCGGATTTTTAGCGATGACGAGATGAGGCGTGTTGCCGTTCATGACGATGAGCGGAAAGCTGCGCGCCGGCTGCCAGTCAATCGGGTAATGAGTCTGCGAATCACTGATCCTGATCGCCGGCCGAAGCATCGCGCCGCAGGTGCCCGCGAAGAGAATCGCAAAGAGAATCCCGCGCCAGCCCGCGCGCGTCCGAGTGAGTCTCAGTTTGTGCGGCCTGCGCGGTTCCAGGCAGATCGGACATGACGTCGCATCCGCCGCCAGCGGCTCGCCACAAATCCGGCACTCACTCCGGTTCGGACTCAACATCAGTTCCGTGCAATGTTTGCCCTTCACTCACTCCGCTTTGATGCTGATGATCTGCAGCCGCTTCCCGTCTTTGTCGCGCGCCTGCTGGTTGTAGCTCGACTCGATCGAGTGCAGCACGTCGTCGCCGCCTTCGAGCACTCCGAAGATCGTGAACTTGCCGTCGAGATGCGGCGCGTCAGCCAGCAGGATCGAGAACGACGTTTCGCCGCTGTTCGGGTCGTCGCCGTGCGCGAGCGAGAGCACGCCGCGCGCGTGGCGAAGCTCGCCCGTCTCCAGCGGAATCGGCGCGATCAGCGCGCGCTGTTCGGGCGTCAGCGGCACTTCGCGATCGTCGGCCGTCGCCGCCTGCGCCACGAAGTGCTGCTCGACGCGATAGAAGTAGACCGAGTCGTACACGCCGCCGCGCACCAGCCGCAGAAACTGCGCGACCGTTTTCGGCGCGAGGTTCGGCAGCAGCCGCACGCTGAAACTGCCGCCGGTCGTGGCGATCGTGACGCGCTGCGATGGCTCGACGCGCGGCGTCGACGAGGCGCAGCCGGCGAGCAGGAGAAGAGCGATGGCAGCAGCGGCGTTGCGCATGAGCGAATTCTAAGACGATCAGTCCATACTGCTTCCACCTGATGGAGGTGCTTCATGCGCCGAATCGTGTTCTCTCTCCTGCTGCTCCTGATCGTTCCGTCTCTCTTCGCCGCCGGCTGGAAGAAGCCGTACTTCGGCGCGACGCCTCCCGGCAGCTGGGTGCGTTACGCCGACAGCGCGCCCGACATGAAGATGACGTCGACGATTACGCGGCTGTCGGACGACGACGGCCGTGCGCGCGTCGAGCTGAATGTTGCCTTCGCGAACAATCAGTACCCGCCGGTTCGCAATCTTTACACGCTGAAGCACGGCTTTCCGCTCGACCGTCAACTGATTGACTACATGGCGCAGATCGAAAGCGGCTCGATCGTTTCCGGTGACGGCGATCCGACCGTGCTCGATGCCTCCACGATCGCCGCGATCATCAACTCATCGACGCGTTACGAGCCGGTCGTGACGTTCAAAGGCACCGAGACCGTCGGCGGAAAACAGGCCGATCGCTACAGCTACACGCTCCATCCGCCCGGCGGCGAGCCGACGACCGAGACCGGCGATCTCTGGCTCAGCGCCGCCGTGCCGTTCGGTCTCGTCAAACAGAGCTCGGTAACGAAGAACGCGAAAGGAAAAGTGACGACGTCGTACGAGCGGATGCTGCTCGATTCCGGCACGAAGCCGCTCGCGGCCGAACCGGCGAAGAGCGCGAAAGCCGCGCCGAAAAAATCGTCGCAGACGCTGAAAGAAGCGTACGACGCGGGGCTCGTGCAGGTGAGCGTCACGATCATGCCCGGCACGCACAACGGCGAGAGCGCGCATCTCATCATCGAGAAGAAAGACGATGAGCCGATGACGCTCGTCGTGCCGAAAGGAAAGACGACGCTGCACGTCGACATGCCGCTCGACGATTTCGTGTTCGAGCTCGCGGCGGAGAAGACGTTCACGATCGGCGGCGAGAAGATCGCGGAGCTCGATGTGAAGCAGCTCGGCGAGCAGCGCGCGATGGACGGCACGTTTCACATTTCGACCTACGAGGGCTCGCCGCTGTTCAGCGGCAGCGCGACCGTTGGCTGGGTGAAGAAGTAGAGACGTTATGATTTCGGGCGATGACCCGAAGCATGCTGATCTGCTTGTTCCTCCTGCCCGTTGCGGTGCTCGCGCAGGACTCGCCGGCGCGAACGATCCGCCGCCACACGTCGGTGCGCGGTGCCGATCAGGAGACGTTGTTCCTGATCACCGAGATCATGCACGTCGATCCGGAGCGCACCGAAAGCACGGTGCTGATCGAGGACGAAACGCTGCACGAGCGGTTCATCTATCGAATGGCTTACGACCTCGGCAGGAAGCGAGCGCTCATCGAGTTCAGCGACGACAGCGGAAAGAAATTCGTTCGCCGAACGTATGACGTCGTCGGGGCCGCGACGCCGATGATCACGTTCGAGGCTGCGTCATTCAGCGCGAAGATCACGGAAGCCGATCTCCAGCAGCAGAAAAGCCGCCGCGCGCTCACCGCGCAAATCCGCGAGACGCTCGACCCGCATTTTCTCGAGTCGCTCGAGCTGATGCGCTTCGGCGGCCTGCGCTCTTCGAACGCCGCTTCACCGTTTTACGACACGCTTGGCAATGTCATCTTTCACGGCGAATGCGCGGCGCCGGAAAACGCGCACGAAGCAGAAGAACCGCCCGACTGCGGATTCGACAAAGCCTTCGGCTTCGCGTGCAGCGACGCGCAACTCGAGAACATCGCGCAGGCGAAGCGCGACGGCACGACGCTGAAGGCGTACTGAATGAGAGTGCTCGCAATGCTGCTGTTCGTCGCGATTGCATCACCGCTCACCGCGTCGCCGAAGTCGCCGCCGCTCGTGCTCGCGCACGTCACGATCATCGACGCCACCGGCGCCGCGCCGCGGCCTGACATGGCGGTCGTCATCGACGGCAATCGCATCGTCTCGATCACACCGAGCGCGAAGTTGCGCGTGCCGCGCGGCGCGCGGGTCATCGACGCCGCGGGCAAGTTCCTCATCCCGGGACTGTGGGACATGCACGTCCATCTGTTCAGTCACACGCCGCCGCGCTCGAACGCCGATCGCTGGTTCCCGCTCTTCATCGCCAATGGCGTCACCGGCGTGCGCGATATGTTCACGAACTTCGACGACTTCGAGCGCCTTCGTCAGCTGCGCGCCGGCGTCGAGGACGGCACGATCGCGGGACCGCGCGTCGCCGCGGCCGGACTGATGGTCGACGGCGTGCCGGTCGAGTGGCCGGGAGCGATTCCGATCGCGAACGCCGGTGACGCGCGCAAAGTCGTCCGCGAGGCAAAGCAGCGCGGACTCGATTTCATCAAGGTGTACGACTCGCTGTCGCGTGATTCGTACTTCGCGATCGCCGCCGCCGCAAAGAAGGAGCGGATCGCATTCGCCGGTCACGTGCCGGGCGCCATCACGGCAGCCGAGGCGTCGAAGGCGGGGCAGAAGAGCATCGAGCATTTGACGCGCGTTCTGATGGGATGCTCATCGCGCGAAGCGGAGCTCGACGGGATCGTGCAGAACGCGCGCACCGCGCTGCGCGATCCGGCCACGCGTGAAGCGGCGGGGAAACAGCTCGCCACGATCCTGCCCGCGATCCTCGATTCGTTCAGCGAATCACGCGCGAACGCGCTGTTCGCAACATTTCGCGAGCAGCACACGTGGCATGTGCCGACGCTCGTTCATCTCCGCTCGAAGTACGACCCCGACAATGCGCGGATCACCGTCGACATGCCGAACCTGCAGTACGTCGCGGCGAACGAGCGCGAAGCGTGGAAGAGCGATCGAAACGTCGTTCGCCGTCCGCGCGCGCAGGAGCTTTACGCGCGAATGGCCGGCGTCGCCGGAATGATGAGCAAAGCGCACGTCGGCATCCTTGCCGGTACCGACGTCGGCAATCCGTACCTCGTCCCCGGCTTCAGTCTGCACGACGAGCTGGCGATCTTCGTCGAGCAGGGAATGACGCCGCTTCAGGCGCTCCAAACGGCCACTCGGAATCCCGCACGCTTCCTCGGGCTCTCCGATTCGCTCGGCACCGTCGAAGCCGGAAAGCTCGCCGATCTCGTGCTGCTCGACGCCGATCCGCTCGCCGACATTCACAACACGCAACGCATCGCCGCCGTCATCGCCAACGGCCGCTACTTCTCGAAAGAGACGCTGCAGAAAATGCTCGACGGAGTGGCCGCCGCCGTTCGGTAGACAGCCGATCCTGAAGGGCGGATGATCGTCCGATGACGAGCTCGGCCTTTTTGATCTTTCATGTCGTCCTGAGTCTGATCGCGATCGGCGCCGGCTTCGTCGTCGTATGGGGCATGCTCACCGGCCGGCGGCTCCACGGCTGGAATGCGTACTTCCTCGGCACCACCATCGCGACCAGCGTGACCGGCTTCGGCTTTCCGTTCCACGGTTTCAAGCCGCCGCATTACGTCGGCGTGCTCTCGCTCATCATTCTCGCGATCGCCTGCGTTGCGCGTTACCGCTTTCACCTCGAAGGTTCGTCGGGCCGCATCTACGTCATCACGGCGTTGATGGCGCTCTACCTCAACGTCTTCGTCGGCGTCGTCCAGGCGTTCCTGAAAGTGCCGTCGCTGCATGCGCTGGCGCCGAAAGGATCGGAGCCGCCGTTCGCGATCGCACAGAGCGCGGTGCTGCTGATTTTCGTCGCGCTCGGAGTGCTCGCGACGCGACCGCGTTACTCGATTCCGATCTCGTCGACGTAGCACCACCGCCACGATTCGCCCGGCTCGAACGACTGAATGACCGGGTGCTTCGTTTCGTGGAAGTGCTTCGTGGCGTGCCTGTTCTTCGACGAATCGCAGCAGCCGATGTGGCCGCAATGCAGGCAGCGCCGCAGATGCATCCAGCGGTCGCCGAGCTTGAGGCATTCCTCGCAACCCTTCGCGCGCGCCGGCGCGTCGTCGTTCGTCTGAAGGTGCTCGCAGGTCTCAGGCATCGTCAACTCCTTCTCTCGAGTGCGGCGCGATCCCACTTGCCGAGGGTCGCGGCGGCTTCGTAGGTCGTGCGGCAAAACGCGAGCAACGTCTGTTCCGGGTTCTCCGCTTTGCGAAGCTCGTCGAGGTGCAGATAGAACCCGCCAAGCGTTTCGTTGTAGTACGTCGCCTGGGGCGCGACGATCGAGTCGCGAAAGCCGGCCGGTTCCGGCGCGGCATAGCTGTAGAACGTTGCCGCCGGCAGGCGGCTGCCGCCCGGCCAGAAGCCGACGCTGCTCACTTCGTGCGAATACGCCTCGCGCGTGATCGCGTCGGCGTCAGGCCGCGCCGGCGCGAGACGTCCCGAGAAGCGCGTCAGCGCCAGATCGAAACTCCCCCAGAAAAAATGGATAGGACTGCACTTGCCGATGAACTCGGAGCGGAACTCGGCGAAGACCGATTGCGTACGATCGAGCACGTCACGCAATCGTTCGGCGTAGCCGCGATCGTACGAGTGATGTTCTTCATCGCGATCGAGCGGAATCGGATTCTCGATCTCGACCGGCATTGTCCAGATGCGCGTTTCAATTCCGAGCGACTTCAGCGTGGAGAAGATCTCCGCATACATGTCGGCCACGCTGCGCGACGCGAGCGGAATCTCGCGTGTGTTGCCATCGCTGACGCAGATGCGCAGCACGTGCGCGAGAAAGTCGAACTCGATGTCGAACGAGCGATCGCCGTACGCGATGCCGGACGTCGTCAGTCCGCGCGGCGTCACGTAAAGCGGCACGTTCCAGTAGTGATTGATGAGCGGCGTCAGCGACATCCGAATCTTGCCGACAATCTGCGTCCAGCGATGGATCGTCTCGCGAACGTCTTCGTTTGATTCGAGTGCAGGCCAGGCGGTCATCGCGCTCCATCGTACCGAACTTTCGGTGTGCGCCGAGACGGCTGCACTCAAATTGCACGACGCGGTTGCAGATGACCTCGCGTCGCTATCCCGCCGGTGCCGAAATCCAGTCAACCGGCGTGCACTTTCGAGTCTGGGCGCCGGAGCACAAACGCGTCGACGTCGTGGTCGACGGCGCCGAGCATTCGCTGGAACGCGAGCGCGACGGTTACTTCTCGCGCTTCATCGACGGTATCGGCGACGGCGCACGCTACGGTTTCCGGCTCGATGGCGGTGAGCGAACGTTTCCCGATCCCGCGTCGCGCTTTCAGCCCGACGGACCGCACGAGCTTTCGGCCGTCGTCGATCCGTCTGCGTATCGCTGGAACGATCGCAACGCGCGCGAGGTCGATCCGGATACCGCGGTCATCTACGAGATGCACATCGGTACGTTCACGACCGAAGGAACGTGGCGCGCGGCGGAACCGCATCTCGTCGAGCTGCGCGACATCGGCATCACCGTCATCGAGCTGATGCCGGTCGCCGACTTTCCCGGCCGCTTCGGCTGGGGATATGACGGCGTCGATCTCTGGGCGCCGACCCGTCTTTACGGAACGCCCGACGACATGCGCCACTTCGTCGATACCGCGCACGCCACCGGCCTCTCCGTGATCCTCGACGTCGTCTACAACCACCTCGGGCCTGACGGCAATTACCTGAAAGAATTCTCGCGCGATTACTTCACCGATCGCTATCCGAACGACTGGGGCGAGTCGATCAACTTCGACGGCGAGCAGTCGCAACCGGTACGCGATTTCTTCGCGTCGAACGCCGCGTACTGGATCGACGAGTTTCATCTCGACGGTCTGCGCCTCGACGCGACGCAAAGCATCATCGACCTGGGCAGCGAGCACATTCTCGCGGTCATCAGCCGCCGCGCGCGCGACGCGGCAAACGGACGGCGCATTTTTCTCGTCGCGGAAAATGAGCCGCAGGACGTCCGCATCGTAACGCCGCGCGAGACCGGCGGCTACGGGCTCGATGCAATGTGGAACGACGACTTTCATCACGCGGCACACGTCACGCTGACCGGACAGACCGGCGGCTACTACCAGGACTACCGCGGCACTGCGCAGGAGCTCGTCTCGATGGCGAAACACGGTTTTCTCTATCAGGGACAGTGGTACTCGTGGCAGAAGAATCGCCGCGGTACGCGCTCGATCGGCATTCTGCCGCGTACGTTTGTCTGGTTTCTCGAAAATCACGATCAGGTCGCGAACTCGGCGTCAGGGGGGCGGCTTCATCAACTCGCCGACCCGGCGACGATTCGCGCGATGACCGCGCTGCTGCTGCTCGGTCCGGCGACGCCGATGTTGTTTCAGGGACAGGAGCTCGGCTCCACCGCGCCATTCGTTTACTTCGCCGATCAGAGCGGCGAGCTCGCGGAACAGGTCGCGCAGGGACGCAGCAGGTTCCTGAAGCAGTTTCCGGCGCTGGCGACGGCCGAGATGCAGGCGCGCGTACCAGCGCCGAACGATCCCGAAGTCTTTCGCCGCAGCCGGATCGATCGAAGCGAGCGAAACGAACAGATCCTGGCGCTGCATCGCGATCTGTTGCAGATCCGCCGCGATGATCCGCCATTTCCGCCGCACGGCGCGTTCGACGGCGCGGTGCTTTCGGAGGATGTGTTCGTGCTGCGGTCGTTACGCGACGATCGGCTGCTGCTCGTCAACCTCGGCGGCGATCTGCGTCTCGAGGTGATCGATGAGCCGCTGCTCGCGACGTCGGCGAAGCACGACTGGACGGTGCGATGGTCGAGCGAATCGGGACGTTACGGCGGCACCGGAATGCCGGCTCTGTTCGACAAAGGGATCTGGCTCATCCCCGCACGATCGGCACTGCTGTTGATCGCGGAGCCGGTGACGGAGGAGTGATGGTGAACCTGACAGGATGGCGGCGCGGCGAATCGCAGGATGCGCTCGTCACGCGCGAGTGGCTGGTGACGAACGCGCTCGGCGGCTACGCCACCGGGACGATCGGCGGCATCGCCACGCGCCGCTATCACGGCGTGCTCATCGCCGCGCTGCCGGCGCCGCTCGGCCGCTTCGTCATGCTCAATCATCTCGAAGAGCGCGTCGTCGTGCGCGGACAAACGCGACCGCTGAGCGGCGATGAAGCGCTCGGCGGCACCATCCGTTTTCCCGATCTCACATTGCTGGAAGAGTTCCGGCTCGAACGCGGATTGCCGGTCTGGATTTTCAACGACGACGGCGTGCGCATCACGAAGCGGCTGGTGATGCCGCATCTGCAGAACACGACCTGCATCACGTACGAGCTCGATGCCGCATCGGAACCGGCGCGGTTGCGACTGCGTCCCGCCGTGCACTTTCGTCCGCACGAGCTGGACGTGACGGCCGATTTCGCGCATCCCTACACGACGCGGGTCAACGGCTCGCGTCTGGAGATTTCCGCAGATGGTTTGCCGTCGTTGCGCATCGAGTTG
>JAOBAU010000062.1 GCA_025463165.1 Acidobacteriota bacterium
CCGGCACGATCTCGGCCGCGTTCGAAGGCTCGCTCTTCGGCATTCCGTCGATCGCTTTTTCGGCGGTCGTCGGCGAGCATTTCTCGTTCGATCGCTGCGCGACCTTTGCCGCGGAGCTGACGCGCAATGTGCTCGCGCGCGAACACGATCCGCGCATCATCCTCAACGTCAACTTTCCGGTGGCCGAGTTTCGCGGCGTGAAGATCACCACGCTCGGACGGCGCACGTACTTCGACGGCGTGCACGAACGCGTCGATCCGCGCGGCCGGAAGTACTACTGGATTGGCAGCGAAACGCCCGTCTGGCATCCCGGTGAAGGAACCGATTACGGCGCCGTGCAGGAAGGTTTCGTCTCCATCACGCCGCTGCATCTCGACCTCACGCATCATGATTCGATCGCGCGACTGAAAGACCTGGAGGAAATCCCTGGCGACGTCCCGGCGAACGGATGACAAAGCGCAGCTCGAGCGCGAGCTCCACCACCAGCGCGCGCTGATGGTCGAACGCTACGTCGCCGCGCGCGGCGTCACCGATGCGCGCGTGCTCCAGGCGATGCGCGAAGTGCCGCGCCATCTCTTCGTGCCGTCACTCGTGGCGTCGAAAGCGTACGGTCCCGGCGCGCTGCCGATCGGCGGCAAGCAGACGATCTCGCAGCCGTACATAGTCGGCCGGATGATCGAGCTGCTCGAGCTGACCGGCAAAGAGAAGGTGCTCGAGATTGGCACGGGAACCGGATATCAGGCGGTCGTGCTGTCGAAACTCTGCGCGAAAGTCTTCTCCATCGAGCGGCTCAACGAGCTCGCGCTGCGCGCAGCGGAACTGATCCGCGAGATGAAGATCTACAACGCGACAGTGAAGGTGTTCGACGGCACGTACGGCTGGTCCGATCAGGCGCCGTTCGATCGGATCATCGTCGCCGCCGCCGCGCCGTCCGTTCCCGAACCGCTCGTGCAGCAACTGGCGCGCACCGGCAAGCTCGTCATCCCGATCGGACCGGCCGGGAATCAGCGCCTCGCGCGCGTCACGCGCGCCGGCACCGGCGTGAAGATCGAAGATTGCGGAAGCGCGGAGTTCGTGCCGCTCGTCGGCCGCTTCGGCTGGAAAGAATAACGATGCGCCTGCGGACGATGGTGGTTTTGACGGCCATCGTTTCGTCGCTGCTCGGCGCCGTCGCCGTCTATCTCGTCCTCACCGTTCCGAACGATCTCCAGGCCGGCGCGATGCTGCGGTCGGCGAAGAAGTCGCTCGCCGCGCACGACAACGCAACCGCGCGCGCGACGCTCTCGAAAATCGTGCAGCAGTATCCGCGCACCGATGCCGCCGCGGCCGCGACCGTCGCGCTGGTCGCGCTCGCCAACGAAGAACGGCAACAGGTGGCGAACGACGTGGTGTCGCTGCGGCGCATCGTCGAAGCGCAGCAGAAAGCGCTCATCGCCCTCGGCGCGAAAGTAGACGCTGCGACGGCCGCGCCGCCGCCGGCTCCTGCGCCTCAGCCGGTGGCGAAGCCAGCTCCGCCGCCGGCGAAGAAGAAGGCGCCGGTAAAAAAACGCCGGCGCTGACGCATGTACAATCCCGTCCCATGTCGAAGGAACTTCGCATCATCAAAATCCACGGCAAAGTACAGGGTGTCGGTTATCGCTTCTTCGCCACGCGCGTCGCGCGACGCCTCGGGTTAAAAGGCTCCATCGAAAACCTGCGCGACGGCATCGTCGAAGCGGTCGTCGAAGGGGAGAAGAAATCGATCGACGACTGGCTCGAAGAGCTGAAAGAAGGGCCGCGCTACGCCGAAGTCACGAAGATCGATCAGGAGACGAAGGAGTACACCGGCCGCCTCGGTGACTTCGACGTGAAGTTCTGAACGTGGCCGCAACTCTCGACCTTCGCACGTTTATCCGCGACGTTCCCGACTTTCCGAAGCCGGGCATTCTCTTCAAAGACATCACGCCGCTGCTCCGCTCCGCCGACGCCTTCGGCGCCGGCGTCGAACAGCTCGCCGCGCCGTTCGCATCGGAGCGCATCAGCTGCGTCGCCGCCATCGAATCGCGAGGCTTCATCTTCGGAAGCTGCGTCGCCCGCATCCTCGGCGCCGGCTTCGTCCCGATCCGCAAACCAGGCAAACTCCCCTGGACGAAACGCCGCAACGAATACATTCTCGAATACGGCACCGACGCCCTCGAGATCCACGACGACGCCATCACCGAAAGCGATCGCGTCCTCCTCATCGATGACGTCCTCGCCACCGGCGGCACCGCCGCCGCCGCGACCGCGCTCATCAAAGAGTTCGGCGCCACACTGGTCGGCGCCGGCTTCCTCATCGAGCTCGCGTTTCTGGAAGGCCGAAGGAAGTTGGGCGACGTAACCACACAGTCATTGATTCAGTACTGACTCAGCACTCTGCACTCAGCACTCAGCACTGGTTTGAAATGTTCGACCTGATCGTCATCGGCTCCGGGCCGGCGGGCGAGAAGGGCGCCGCGCAGGCGGCGTTCTTCGGGAAACGTGTCGCTCTCATCGAGCGTGAGCCGGTGCTTGGCGGCGCGTGCGTCAACACCGGCACGATCCCTTCGAAGACGCTGCGTGAATCGGCGCGGCATTTCGCCGGATTCGGCGAGCTCGGGTATCAGAGCGCCGTCGACGTCCAAGTGAAGACCGACGTCTCCGTGCAGTACTTCATGTACCGCAAAGATCTCGTCGTCGAGAAGGAGTGGGAGCGGATCGCGACGAACCTGCGCCGCCATCGCATCGAGCGCTTCGCCGGCCTCGCCCGCTTCCGTTCGCCGCACGAGATCATCATCACGAGCAACAGCGGCGAAGAGACCGTGCTCGAGGGCGACAAGATCCTGATCGCCACCGGTTCCTCGCCGTATCGGCCGACCACCGTGCCGTTCGACGATCAGTCGATCTGCGACAGCGACACGATCCTCAACATCGGCCGCATCCCGAAAGTGCTCGCCATCGTCGGCGCCGGCGTCATCGGCTGCGAATACGCCTCGATCTTCGCCGCGCTCGGCGTCGAAGTACACCTCATCGACGGCCGCACCACGCTCCTCCCGCACGTCGATCGCGAGATCGTCCGCGTCCTCCTCGGCGAACTGCAGAACCGTCTCGGCGTCATTCTCCACCTCGGCGTCGACGTCGACTCGATCGTGAAGAACGACAGCAACGTCACGATGACGCTGAAGGATGGCGAGACGATCCACACCGATCAGGTCCTCTTCGCCGCCGGCCGCAACAGCAACACCGCGAAGCTCGGACTCGAAGACGCCGGCGTGAAAACCGGTAATCGCGGACTCGTCCTCGTGAACGAGCACTACCAGACGAACGTCGAGAACATCTACGCGGCCGGCGACGTCATCGGCTTTCCGGCGCTGGCGTCGACGTCGATGGAGCAGGGACGCGTGGCGATGTGTCACGCATTCGACCTCAGGTACAAAACGCACGTCGCCGCGCTGCTGCCGTACGCCATCTACACGATCCCCGAGCTCGCCACGGTCGGCATGACCGAGGAGGAATGCAAAATGAAGGGGATCGCGTGCGGAGCCGGACGGGCGTTCTATCGGAACAACGCCCGCGGCCTGATCTGCGGCGACACGAAAGGAATGCTCAAGCTCGTCTTCGAAAAGTCGACGCTGAAGCTGCTCGGCGTCCACATCGTCGGCGAGAGCGCCTCGGAGTTATTGCACACCGGGATGATGGCGATGCAGTTCGGCGGTACGATCAATGCGTTCATCGATTCCGTCTTCAACTTCCCGACGCTCGGGGAGGCTTACAAGTACGCCGCATACGATGCACTCGGCAGTCTGACGCTGAAACCGAAGACCCTTCCCGGACAGGAGCCTGCACCATGAAGCAGATCTCGGAACTGATCGAAGGACGTCCTCTCATTCATGCAGACATCGGCGACAACGTGCGCGCCGTGGCGCGACAGATGAGCGCTCGCAACATCGGCGCGGTGGCGGTGCTCGAAGGTGGAAAGCTCGTCGGCGTTTTCTCGGAGCGCGATCTGATGACGCGCGTCGTCGCCGCCGGACTCGATCCCGATGACACGTCGGTCTCCGCGGTGATGACGAAGAACATCGTCGTCGCCGATCCGATCGACGACGTCAGCTCCGCCGTACAGAAGATGCATTCGCTAGGCTGCCGGCATCTGCCGGTCGTCGATCACGGCAATCTGCTCGGGATGATCTCGCTGCGCGATCTGCTGCAGATCGACGGCGATGCGAATCGAGATCGCGCGACGTTCTTGCGGGAGCTGGTGACGTACAGCCCCGACTACGATTCGTAACGTCATCCCGAGCGTAGCGAGGGATCGGGAGGGCGGTGCGCGCTGCTCCTTCGTGCCCCACCCTCCCGATCCCTCGCTACGCTCGGGATGACGGAGTCGTGCGCATTACCACTCGCGGCGAACCGGCGGTGACGTGTACGCCCGGCTGCAGATCGAATTCATCGCCGCTGCCGCCGCCGAGCAGCAGGAACAATCGCGCGATCTCTTTCAGCGCGGATGGCGATCCTTCAATGATCACCGTCGCACCGTCGTGCGTGACGGTCACTGGCGCTTTCGCGAGCCCTTCGAGAGCCATCATTGCGAGCTCGACGTTCATTCATCTTCTCCGCGGTAGACCACGCTGTTCTTCTCGGTTTCCTGCAACACGATCTCGTGCAGCGTCCCCTGATCGATGGCCGGCGCCAGCTGTTGCCAGAACGCGCGCGCGAGGTTCTCGGCAGTCGGAATCACGCCCTGCAGAAAGTCGACGTCTTCGTTCAGGTTTGTGTGATCGACGCGATCGGTGACGCGGCGCCGCACGATGTCCTTCAGCTTCTTCAGGTCGATGACCATCCCGGTCTCGGGATCGATCTTTCCCTGCACGCTGACCGTGATCACGTAGTTGTGGCCGTGACCTTTCGGGTTGTCGCACTTCGCGTAGACGCGGCGATTCCACTCCGCGTCGTACTTCGGATTGTTCAGGCGATGCGCCGCCGAAAACGTGAGTCGGGCCGTGACGATCACAACACCACCTTCGCCAGCGCCACGCGAATCTCTTCCTGCTCCTGCTGCAACAGCACGCGGATCTTTTCAAAGCCGCCGTCGCTTTGCAGATAGCGGAAGAGCGGATGCGACAACACATAGCTGGCCGTCGGCTCCTTGCGCGCGATCGCATTCTCGAGCGCGGTGAAAACCGTCTTCGTATCGGCCGACATCGCCGCGATCTCCGCGACGCTCGTCCAGTAGTCGTCGCCCGGCGTCGACGCGGCGCGCGCCAGCTTCAACTCTGATTCCGCATCGGCTTTCGCCCCCGACTGCGTCGCGATGTACGCCTTCAGGATGTGATAGCCGTAGTTCGGATCGAGCTCCTGCAGTTTCTGCAGCTCGATGTCGGCGATCGGCATCGCGTGACGCAGCACCGAGATGCGGCCGATCTTCAGCGCCAGCGCGGCGTTGCGCGGCACGTTCACTTCGACGTCGTAGTACTTGTCGCCGGCCGCGTCGAGCTTGCCCGCGGCCGCGAGCAGATCGGGCTCGTGCGATGCCGGCTGTCCGGGCGGCAGTTTGCGCAATCGTGTAAGCGCGGCGCGGAACTTGTCCTCATCACCTGCCGCCGCCGCGTACTTCGCCAGCGTATTCAACGCCTCGGCATCATTGCGATCGCGCTGCAGAATCGCGTCATACGCGGCGAACGAATCGGCGATCTTCCCTTCCATCAGCGACGCACGCGCGAGGCGCCGCGCGGCGGCGATGTTCGTCGGATCGAGCGCGAACACCTGACGCGCCGCGTCGACCGCATCCTTCTCTTTCCCCTGCGCGCTGAAGAACTCCACCGCGAGGAGCTGCGCCGGTAGGAACTTCGGATCGGCTTTCATCGCCGCGCGAACCGACGCGTCGGTCTTCGCCGTGTCGTGCGCCGCGTTCGCCGCAACGGCGTCGGTGTACGACTCGTACGCGGCCGGCAGCGCGGCTTCACGCGCCGGCAGCTTCAACTCCGTCGAGATCGTCTGCAGCACTTTCGCGATCGCGCTTGCAGCGTCGGGCGCCGGCACCGGCGCTTCTTTGCCACTGACGATTTCCGGTCCGGCGGCGCCGGTGCGCAACGTTGCGGCGAACGGCGTCACGTCTTCGCCACTCTTGTCGGTGACGCGAACCTCCGGGTACGTGCCGAGGATGCCGGCGATGGAGAGAGAGATCGCTTTGGCGCGATCGGCGAGCGCCGGATCGGCGGCGGTCACGCTCACCTGAACTTTGCGCGGCGTGGCGGCGGTCGCCGGTGCCAGCGGTGCGGGACCTTTCGCAACGACCGGCTGTTCGGTTGTGTTTGGTTTTGGACGGAAGATCACGAATCCGAGCGCGAGGACGGCGAGCAGTCCGAAGACGACCGCGAGCACGCGCGTGCGGCGCTTCTTCGCTTCCTCCTTCGCGTACTGCGCGTCAGCGATGGCCGCTTCCGCTTCGGCCGCTTCAATCTCCGCGGTCGTTTCTTCCGGAGGCATCGTCACGACGACGTCAGGATCGGGATCGACGATCTGATAGAGCTTCATTCCGGCGCGCGCGCCGGCGTCGCGGAATCGCAGCGTGCCGCGGCCGCGCTTCAGAAAGTCTTCCGTCAGGAAGAGCTTCATCGGCGGCAGTTCGGCGAGCAGCCCCGCCGCGCGATCAACGGTCTCGCCCGAGATCCCGCTGTCGGTCACCGTCACGCTGCCCGCGTGCAACAGCATCCGCACCTGGAGCGGATCGCCATCCTGTTGCGCGGGCGAGAAATCGAACTCCCCTTTTCGCGCCGCTTCAACCGCGTTGTCGACGTTCGGCAACTCGGCGAGCATCCGCTTGCCGAAGGGATCGACGACGGCGCCGTCGAAGAGATAAACGGATTCGCCGAGGACCTGCTGCATGCGCGCCGCCGCTTTGGTGGCGATCGAGGGATCGGAGGCCGCGAGCTCGTCGTAGTTCGCGACGTCGGCGATGAAGAGCAGCGCATCGCGCGTCGTCGACTGCGCGACCGGCGCGGCCGTTCCGCTCTTCACCAGCTCCTGCGCGAACCTCTGCGCGTCGGGCTCGACCTTCGCGATCTCCTCGAGCATCGTCTTCGCATCTTTGTGGCGGCGATACGGATCCTTGAACAGGCAGCGACCCATCACACTGAGGACCTGCGGATCGATGTCGGGCCGCGCGGCTTTCGGCGAGGCCGGTTGTCCGTCGAGAATGCGCTGCGCGAGCTCGGTCGGATTCGAGCCGGTGAACGGCAGCTTTCCGGTGGCGAGCTCGTAAAGCACGACGCCGATCGACCAGATGTCGGCCTGCGGCGTCACCGCTTCGCCGCCGATCTGCTCCGGCGCCATGTACGCGACCGTGCGCGAATCGCCGGCGCGCTGCTGAAACACCGCCTGTGAATCGCGCTTCATCAGATTGTTGACGTTGAGACCACCGAGCCTCACCTGCCCCGACGACGTCACCATCACCGAATCGCCGTTGATGTTCAGGTGCGTCAGCTCGCGGATGTGCAGCAGCTTGATGACGTCGACGAGCTGCCATGCGATGCGAAAGAACTCCGTCCGATCGGCCGGCTTCGTTTTCGCGAGTCGCGACAGCGGCTGGCCGTCGACGAGATCCATCGCCATCAGCAGCACGTCGCCCGCTTCGGCGATCTCGATGATGTTGACGCGGAACGAGTGATAGAGCGCGGCACCGATGCGGACGTCGCGAACGAGCGACTCGCGTTTGAACGAATCTTTCGGCAGCTGTCGCGTCAGGATTTTGACGGCGACGAGCTTGCCGCTGCGCGTATCTTCGGCCGACCAGACCGTGGGGCCGATGCGATCGGCGAGACGGTAGTGCAGCAGTGAGGCTCCCGGAGCAACCGGGTCGATGGACGACATGGAGCGAATTATAGAGGTGCGACGTGCAGGAGGTCCGCGCCGGCTTCGACGGTTTGACCGGCGGTGACGAAGATCTCGTCGACCGTCCCGTCCGCGGCGGCGTGAATTTCGTTCTCCATCTTCATCGCTTCGAGGATCATCACGCCCTGTCCCTTGCGGACGACGTCGCCCGCATTCACGAGGATGCGCACGATGCGGCCGGGCATCAGCGCCTTGATCACGCCGCCGCCGCCCGCTTCATCTTCGCGGCGTCCGCGCTTGAGCGAAAGCGGATCGGTGATGTCGACGTAGAACGTCGAATCGGCCAGCGTGACCTGATGCGTGTTGCCTTCGCGATGATGCGTGAGCGAGAACTGCGTGCCGTCGGCGAGGCGCAGCGAGCGCAGCGCCGGACCGGCATCGGCGAGATCGGCTTCGATCCAGCGATCGCCGAGCTTCACGCGATAGCCGCGGCCGTGACGCTCGACGACGACTTCGATGTCGTTGCCGTCGTATCGCGCGATCAGCCTCATCGCGCTCCCCTGCCGATCGCTTCGATGCGGCCGGCTCGTTTCCAGAGCGAATCGCTCTCGACCGGCAGCTTCACGCGCTGCGATTCTTCGAACGTGAGAATCGCCGCGGCGACGATCGCGGCGTCGACGTGATCGTCACCGACGCTGGCGTGCTCGAGGTTCATCTCGGGCAGCAGGCGATCGATGAAGCCGGTATCGAAACGCGCAGCGTGAAAGTCGGCGTGATCCATCAGGAAGTTGAAGAACGGAATCGTCGTCTGGATGCCGTCGACGCGATACTCCATCAGCGCGCGCTTCATCCGCGCGATCGCATCTTCGCGCGTGGCCGCGTGACAGACGAGCTTCGACAACATCGGATCGTAATAAACCGGAACGGTGTAGCCGGAGTAGACGCCGTTCTCGTTGCGCACGCCCGGTCCCTGCGGCAGATTCAGATACCGAATCAGTCCCGGCGACGGCGCAAAGTTCCTCGACGGATCCTCGGCATAAATACGACACTCGATGGCGTGGCCGGACGGCCGCACGTCGGCCTGCGTGACCGAGAGTTTCTCGCCGCGCGCGACGCGGAGCTGTTCCTTCACGAGGTCGACGCCCCAGACCATTTCGGTCACCGGATGTTCGACCTGGAGACGCGTGTTCATCTCGAGAAAATAGAACTCGCGATCGGGTCCCATCAGGCACTCGATCGTGCCGGCGGAGTAGTAGTTCACGGCGGCCGCAGCTTTGACCGCCATCGCGCCGAGGCGCTGGCGAAGCTCTTCATCGACGACCGGCGACGGACACTCTTCGACGACTTTCTGATGGCGGCG
>JAOBAU010000093.1 GCA_025463165.1 Acidobacteriota bacterium
GAGCAGTGATCGAAGAACGGATGATGCAGCGCAACATCGAATTGCCGAAGCCGAGCAGTCCCGGCGCGAACTACGTGCCGTTCGTTCGGAGCGGGAACCTCGTGTTCATCACCGGCCAGCTGTCGCAGTGGAACGGCGAGCGCCGTTTCATCGGCAAGCTCGGCCGCGAGTTCGGAATCGAGGAAGGACAGCAGGCGGCACGGCTTTGCGCGCTGAATCTCGTCGCGCACCTGCAGACCGCAGTCGATGGCGATCTCGAGCGCGTCGTGCGGTGTGTGCGTATCGCAGGCTTCGTGAACTCGGAGGCCGACTTCACCGCGCAGTCGCAGGTGATGAACGGCGCGTCGGATGTGATGATCGAGATCTTCGGAGATGCGGGACGTCACGCGCGGATGGCGGTCGGCGTCGTCGCGCTGCCGTACGACGTGGCGGTGGAAGTGGAAGCGGTGTTCGAGGTGCGATGAAGCGCGGAGGACAGACGCGTCGCCTGTCCTCCGCGATGGTCAACTACTTGTCGTTGTACAACTCGATGAATTCGTAGACGAAGTTTCCGGTGCCGAGTGCGTCGGAGAATTCGCTGATTGTGACGCCCTTGTTGCAGGTCGACACGCCGCCGGTGCCCGGGTTGCCGGACGCCGACGCGAGCCGGCTCCAGCTGCCGGCGAGACTCGCCGCGCCGCACGTCACGCGCTGCAGACTCGAGCCGCCCGCGGTGTCCATCGCCACGGTCGCGCCGTCGATCGTCGTGGCGCCGTTCTTCAGCGTGTACGTTTCGCTGCCGTTGATCTGCGGCATGGTGTCGGCGCTGTTGATGTAGACGACGTTCGCGGCGAGCGTCACGCCCCAGTATGTCTGGAAGGCCGCCTTCGTCGCGTTGCGCGCGACGATGACGTAACCCTTCGACGCGATCGTCGTGCCGGCCGGGATCGCGTAGGTCAGCGTGGAGTTTGCCTGCGTCAGCGTCCAGCCGCCGATGTTCACCGGGAGTCCGTTGCTGACGGTGACGCTGACCGCCGTCGAGGTGCCGACGTTCAGCGCCGCGTCGTACGCCTTCGAGGAGATCGAGTGCGTGCCGTTCGTGCTGCCGGTGGTCGTCCAGCTCCAGCTGTACGGCGACGTCGTGTCGGTCGCGGCGAGCGCGCCGTCGAGATAGAACTCGACCTTCGTCACGCCGATGTTGTCGCTCGCGTTCGCGGTGACGGTCGTCGTGGCGGTGACGGTTGCGCCGGCGAGCGGCGCGGTGATCGACGTCGTTGGCAGGATCGTATCTCCGCCGCCGCCACTGCCGGTTTCATCGAGCGTGAAGCTGCGCGGCAGGCCGGACGCCGTCAGCTCGTTCGGTCCCTGATGCACGGCGCCGTCGGCGGAAACGGTGAAGAGGTTCACGCCGTCGGTGGTGATCTTGATGTTGCCGACGCAGTAGCCGGAGTGACTCATGAGCGACGTCGCCGGCGCTCCTTCTTCCGTCTGCAGCACGAACGCCGGCGGCGCGGTGACGCAGGACGAGGATGCGCCGAGGAGCACGTGATCGACGACGTCGATGCGGGGAAGGTCCCAGCCGGCCGATTCGCCGCTGCCGACGCCGATGATCGCAACGGCCGGTTTGGCCGTGTTGAAGTACGTCGGATTCGTGCTGCTCTCGCTGCCGTGATGATTGACGTGCAGGAGATCGATGCCGCCTGCGCTGATGAGCGGATGCGCGCCGCCCGGCGAGATCGCCTGGATGACCGACGTCTCGATGTCGAGCTGCGCCGTCGAGCGGCCGGTGCAGGAGTCGGAACCGCCGCCCATGTCGCTGGCCCAGATGTAGTCGAAGCCGCCGTACTTGATGAGCAGCGCGATCGAGCGATCGTTCTCGTCGGTGACCGGAACCGAGCCACCGCCGATGATCGAGCCGTTGCGCGCGATGCAGGTGAGCGTCGCGCCGTTGCCGAGCGCGATGACGGTGCCGACCGGCATCGCCACCGGCGCGCCGGCCGTCGTCGTCGCGGCCGCGGCGTTCCAGCCGTCAGCACACGACGAGGCGTACGATGAGCCGTTGTTGTAATTCTTCAGGCGAACGTTGTAGCCGGCGCTGACCACTTCATCGAGACCGCCGATGTGATCGCAGTGCTGATGTCCGCCGATCATGTAATCGAGGCCGTTCGACGGCTGCACGCCGATCGACTTGAGATACGGAACGACGTACTGCGTTCCTTTGCCGGTGTCGCCGGCTTCCATCAGGACGGTGGTGCCGTTCGGTCCTTTCACGAAGACCGAGCCGCCCCAGCCGACGTCGATGTAATGGATCTCGAGATTTTGTGCGAAGAGCGATCCGGTGGCGATGAACAGCACGAAGAGGGATGTGAAGATTTTCATCAAAACTCTTCTCCTTGTGGAGCGCACTGAGCAAACTTCAGACCGCATTGAAGTTACTGTGGAATCAATGGTTTAGCTGCCGAGGTGGATCAACCGCTGATCATTTTTTGTTCTGGAGGTGGGTCCGATGATCAGCGAGGGACCCGTTAAGTTGGGGGTCACATCTGGAAACCACAACTTAAGATCTCCGCCGGTGCCCGTTTAAGTTGTGGTTTCCAGAT
>JAOBAU010000103.1 GCA_025463165.1 Acidobacteriota bacterium
AGGCTTCGTCCAACGCTTCCAGAATCCCGCCGTGATCGCCCTCGGCGATCAGCGTCGCGATGCGCGCGAAGAAGGTCGTGTCGGACAGGCCGAGGACCGTCGCGACGTCCGCGGCGGTGATCGAACGGCCGCCGAATGCGATCACCTGATCGAGCAGCGAGAGCGAGTCGCGAACGCTTCCTTCGCCGCGTCGCGCGATGATCTCGATCGCGCGATCATCGGCCTCGATCCCCTCGGCATCCACGATCTTGCGGACGCGCGCGATCAGATCGTCGAGCGTGATCTTGCGCAATAACTCCTTCTGCACGCGCGAGAGAATCGTCTGCGGGACTTTGTTGAGCTCCGTCGTCGCGAACATGAAGATCACGTGCGGCGGCGGCTCCTCGAGGATTTTCAGCAGCGCGTTCCACGCGCCGGTCGAGAGCATGTGCGCTTCATCGATGATGAAGATTCGATAGCGATCGCGCGCCGGCTGAAACTGCGTCGTGTCGCGGAGCTCGCGGATGTTGTCGACGCCGGTGTACGTCGCGGCGTCGATCTCGCGCACGTCCATGTCGATGCCTTCGGTGATCTCGCGGCAGATCGAACACGTATTGTCCGGCTCGACGGTCGGACCGTGCTCGCAGTTGAGTGCTTTCGCGAGAATGCGGGCGGCGGTCGTCTTGCCGACGCCGCGGACGCCCGAGAAGAGATACGCGTGGTGGATTCGCTGTTCCTCGATCGCGTTCTGCAGCGTCCGGACGATGGTTTCCTGTCCGATGACGTCAGCAAACGTTTGAGGGCGATAACGACGAGCGAGAGCCTGATAAGCCATGAGCGGCGTCAGTCTAAGGTAAGAAGTGTGGTGTCGGCCCGCCCGTCCGCTGAGAAGAGCCCAGGTTTGCTGCGGCACACAGGTTTGGCGCCTTATCGCTGCTCCCTTCCGGGCCTGACGAGGTTCGACGCTCCTGCTGCACAGGACCCGAGCTCATCCCAGCGGACGGCTCGCGCGGTTGCGCATTGTAGCGAACGGGCGAAACGGCTCCACTCGGCGGAGGAATTCCGCGCGCGCCGAAACAGGTGTACGCTCCGCCAGTTCCTCCTCGGATTGATAAACGAATCGGCCCAAAAAGGCCGAGATGACGTCTGAGCCGTACTCCCGTTACGCCACAGGAGCCAGCTATGTCCACGCACCTCTCCGCCGTCCCCCAAACATTCCGCCGTCGTACGTTTATGGTCGCGATGCTTGCGACGCTGGCGGTGCTCGTCACGCTCGGCGCGGCGACCGTATTCGCGGTCTGCGTACCGACCGCCTACACGGTCACGTCAAGTGCTCCGCCGGCATCGGCAAACTGGACCGATACCTCGGGATTGTGGAACCCGAACGGCGGCTTTCCCGGCTGCGCGCCAGGCGACAGCGCGGCGAACACGAACGCCACTCCGACGACGATCATCGTGAATAGCAACATTCCGAATCCGATCATCGGCCTGAACCTCAACTGCAACGGCTGCGTGATCGACATTCAGCCGGGCGGCTCATTGACGCTCGCCGGCGCAGGCTCGGCCGGCAGCGGCGCAACGATCAAAGTCAGCGGCGGCAATCTGACGATCGCCAGCGGCGGCTCGCTGAATTTCCAGAGCGGCTCGACACTTGACTTCACGGCCGGCAGCGTCGACGTGCAGACGGGCGGATCGCTCGATCTCAACGGAACGGCGACCGCAGGCAGCGGTGCGATTCTCTACATCAACGGTGGAACGGTCGGCGTCAGCACGACGCTCACCACGCAGAGCGGTTCGCAGCTGGCGCTGAACACCGGCAGCATCACCGGCAGCGGAACGGTCAGTGCGGCGGGCGACGTCCAGGTGAATGCGAGCGGCACGTTCACGGTCGACCCTGTGTTCAACGTCAGCGCCGCATCACCGGGCGTACACGTGAACTCCGGCACGCTCGCGCTGCGCGGTGGCGGAACCGGCGATGCCGCGTTCACGATGGGCGGCAGCGGCACGCTCGATTTCCCGACCGGCTCCTACTCGATGACTGCGAACGGCGTCATCTCCGGAGCGGGAACGCTTTCGGTCAGCGGCGGCACGCTGACAATCGGCGGCGTCACGAATCCCGACTACTTCAATCTCTCAGCCGGTACGCTCAACGGCCCCGGCTTCCTCGATGTCCGCAAGCAGTTTGACTGGAGCGGCGGCCAGCTGACCGGCAACGGAACCTCGCAGCTCGCCGGCGGCGGCGTCGGAAACTTCAACGGCGCCAACAGCGACATGCGACTCAACGGCCGCACGTTGAACATCTACGGATACGTTCATTACACGGCGACCACGAACGAGCTCTATCTCGACAACGACGCACTGCTCGCCATCTACGGAACCTTCAATATCGAAGATGACGGCACGATCGCCGCCGGCGGCTCCTCGCCCGGCACCGTCAACATCGCGCCGAACGGCTTGCTGCAGAAAACCGGCGGCGCCGGCACCTCAGTCATCGAGCCGTATGCGACGAACACCGCGTCGGTTTACGTCAGCTCGGGCCAGCTCGAGTTCTCCGGCGGCGGTTCGCACAGCGGCTACTTCTACGCGGGCAGCGGTACGAACCTCCGCTTCAGCTATTCGACCACGACGTTCGGTGGAGCATCGGTGGTCAACGCCGACGGCACCGTCGAATTCACCGACGGCAGCTTCAACAACCTGCAGGGAACCTACGCCGTCAACGGCAGCACGTTCATCGGCACCAGCGCGATCGTCGTCGTGAACGCCGCCGGAACGACGAACGACTTCACGCTGACCTCGGCCGGCACGCTCACCGTCAATCAGGATTTCACGATGACGGGCTCGGGCAACTGGTCGTGCGGCACGATCGGCAGCAGCGCCATCATCATTGTCGACGCGCGGAAAGTGACGCGCGCCGGACGCTTCCGCAGCGTCGCCGGCGGCGAGTTCCATATCGCCAGCGGCGCGACGCTCGACATCGATGGCGCGCACGGCTCACCGACGCTTCGTTCCGCGGTGATCACCAATGCCGGCACGATCAAGTACACGGCGGTCGTGGCGGTCGGCAACTACCTGACGCTGATGGATGGCGGGGAGATCCTTAACGACGGCGAATTCGACATCCAGAGCGATTCGCCAATCCTCTCGCTCGACGGAATCATCGTCGGCTCCGTGAACGAAAGTGTCGCCGCGAGCGAAGTCAGCGCCGCGGCCTCCTCGTCGGCGCCCAACGTCATTGACAACGCCGGCACGTTCAAGAAGACGGCTGACGGCGGAACGACCAACATCGAACCGTCATTCACGAACAGCGGCACCGTCCTCGCGCAAGCCGGCGTGATGAATTTCAAGACCGACTACACGCAGACCGCCGGCGAAACCAAACTGGATGGCGGCGACATCGAGACCTTCACCGCGATGCAGTTGAACGGCGGCGTGCTCGATGGCGACGGCACGATCACCGGCGACGTGCAGAACAACGCCGAGGTTGCGCCGGGAACGAGCTCCACGACAGGTGTGATCAGTGTGACCGGCACATACACGCAGGGCTCGAGCGCGACGCTGACGACGAAGATCGGCGGCCCGTCTGCCGGTCAATACGATCAGCTGACGGCCGGCGGCGCGTCGACGCTCGCCGGAACGTTCAAAGCAACGCTCATCAACTCGTACGAGCCGCCGAACGGCACCACGTTCCCGATGGTCACGTACGCGTCGGAAACCGGCACGTTCGGAACGGAACAGCTCCCGACCTGGCCGCACGGCTCGTTCACGTCGGCGTACACGCCGACCGCGTACGTCCTCACCGCGGTCGTCACGCCGTCGGTCGCCGATCTCGCAATTGTGAAGAGCGGACCGGCAACCGTGAACGCGGGCGCAGCGCTCAGCTACACCATCGCCATCACGAACAACGGTCCCGATCCGTCGTCCGGCACGACGACTGTCGTCGACACGCTTCCCGCCGGCGTCACCGCTGCGAGCGGCAACGGCACCGGCTGGAGCTGCGGCGCGCCGTCGGGTGGAACGATCACCTGCACGAACGCCGGCGTCATGACGTCCGGCGGCCAGTTGCCGACGCTGACCATCGCCATGACCGCGCCGATCGCCGGCGGCGGCATCACGAACAGCGCCACCGTTTCGTCGTCGATCGACAACAACGCCACCAACAACACCTCCAGCGTTCCGACGACGGTCGTCGCGCAGGCCGATCTTTCGATCACGAAGAATGGACCGGCCGGCGTTGTCGCGGGACAGAACGTCACCTACACGATCGTCGTCACCAATAACGGTCCGTCGTCCGCGGCGTCGGTGTCGGTCGCCGATCCGCAGCCGGCAAACCTGACGTGGGTCTCGAACGCCGGCGCCTGCACGAGCAACTTCCCCTGCGGCCTCGGCACGCTCGCCTCCGGAGCATCGGCGACGTTCACCGCGACCTACAGCACGTCGCCGAGCTTCAGCGGCAACGTTACCAACACCGCAACCGTCAGTTCCGCGACCGCCGATCCGAACGGTGCGAACGACAGCGCAAGCGCAACGACGAACGTCGGCGCGCAGGCCGATCTCAGCGTCGTGAAGAGCGGCCCGGCATCGACGACTCCCGGACAGAACGTCGTCTACACGATCGTCGTCACCAACAACGGTCCGTCGCCGGCCGTCGCAACCGTCGTCAGCGATCCGACGCCGGTCGGTCTCGCGTTCCAGTCGAACAGCGGCGCCTGCACGACGACCTATCCGTGCTCGATCGGCACACTCGCATCCGGCGGATCGGCAACGATCACTTCGACCTACACGGTGCCGAACAACTACGCGAGCGCCACGATCAACAACACCGCGAGCGTCTCGTCGGCGACGAACGATCCGAACAACAGTAACGATGCGTCGCTCGCGACGACGACCGTTGCGCAGACGACCGATCTCTCGATCTCGAAGAGCGGACCGGGCGTCATCGGCACCGGCCAGAACATCGTCTACACGATCACTGTCACGAACCTCGGTCCCGCGCAGGCTGCAGGCGTGACCGTCACCGACAACACGCCGCCCGGATTGACGTTCGTCTCGAACAGCGGCGGTTGCACGAGCACGTTCCCCTGCAACCTCGGCACGATGAACGCCTCGCAGACAAAAACCATCACGTCGACATACAGCATCCCGGCGAACTACGCCGCCGCGACCGTCGTCAACACTGCCAGCGTTGCCTCGAGCGCGACCGATTCGAACTCCTCGAACGACAGCTCGACGACGACCGCAACGATCGTTGCGTC
The DNA here is from genome assembly GCA_025463165.1 of Acidobacteriota bacterium. GTDB lineage: Bacteria > Acidobacteriota > Thermoanaerobaculia > Gp7-AA8 > Gp7-AA8 > JAOBAU01. The sequence continues at coordinate 5,232 of JAOBAU010000103.1, forward strand.
CGCCGACGTCGCAATCGTGAAGACCGGACCTGGCTCGTTCACGCCGGGAACGAACATCGTCTACACGATCGCCGTCACGAACAACGGCACCGCATCCGCCGCCAACGTGAGCGTCGCCGACAACACGCCGGCCGGCCTCACCTTTGTCTCCAACACCGGCGCGTGCACCGGCACGTTCCCCTGCAACCTCGGCACACTCGCGGCAACGCAAACCGCGACGATCACCGCGACGTACAGCATCCCCGCGAACTTCGGTGGCTCGGTGATCTCGAATACCGCGACCGTCACCTCATCGACGAACGATCCTAATCCGCCGAACAACAGCTCGACGACGACCGCGACCAGCGGCGCGGCCGGCACCGACGTATCGATCGTGAAGAGCGGACCGGCGTCGTTCACCGCCGGACAAAACATCACCTACACGATCGTCGTGACGAACACCGGCAGCAGCGCGGCGGCGAACACGTTCGTCTCCGACTCGACACCGGCCGGACTCACGTTCGTCGGCAACAGTGGCGCCTGCGCCAGTGCGTTCCCGTGCGCGCTCGGCAGTCTCGGCGCCGGTCAGTCGGCGACGATCACGTCGGTCTACAACGTGCCGTCGACCTATCCGACCGCGAACGTGACGAACACCGCGAGCGTCAGCAGCTCGACCGCCGATCCGAACACGACAAACAACACGTCGTCCGTCACCACGCCGCGCGCGACCGGCTCCGCCGCCGACCTCGGCATCACGAAGAGCGGTCCGGCGCTCGCCGCTCCGAACTCCGGCGTGAAGTTCACGATCAACATCTACAACAACGGTCCGGCCGCGGCCGCGAACGTCGTCGTCACCGACCCGACTCCGGCCGGCGCGACGTTCATCAGCAACAGCGGCGCGTGCACGACCGCGTTCCCCTGCACGATTCCGTCGATCGCCTCGCAGCAGATCGTCACGATCATCGCCAGCTATCGCGTGACAGCCGCGAACGGCGGGACGATTCGCAACTCGGTGAGCGTCAGCAGCCCCGCCGCCGATCCGGCGCCGAACAACAATCAGGCGTCCGCTTCGGTCAACGTCGGCTTCGCGTGTCCGCCGAATGCGCCGACGCAAATCGCTCCGACCGCCGGTGCGATCATCCCGGCGCCGGTGACGTTCACCTGGAGCTCGGTCCCGAACGCAACCGCGTACGTCGTCCACGTCGTGCACGCCGGCGTCACGTCGACGTTCACGACAGCCGCGACGTCGATCATGACGAACCTCGCGGTCGGCACGTACACGTGGACCGTCATCGCTGATTCAGGCGGCGCGTGCGCTCCGTTCGAATCAGGTCCGGTGCGCTTCACGGTCTGCGGCATTCCGACGACGGCGCCGAGTCCGAGCGTCGTAGCGGAGACGGCCACCGGCCAGACGTATCAGGTCGCGTGGACCGGCATCGATGGCTTCACGTCGTATGAGTTGCAGGAAGCATCGGACGCCGCGTTCACCAACATCATCTCGTCGACGAAACTCGACGCGACGTCGAAGACGTTCACGAAGAACGTCACGTCGTCGAGCCCGTTCCACTACCGCGTGCGCGGACTGGCGAACTGCGGTCAGGGCGAAGGTCCGTTCTCGATGCCGATCAGCATCGTCGTGCTGCCGGTCCCGGTCTTCGACGGCAGCGGCGCGAACGTCAACGTGCCGAACGGCAGCCAGCGTCCGGTCACGTTCCAGCTCTTCGTTCCCGGTTTCGAAAACAGCTCGCGCTCGTTCGTGGCGACGGTCGACAAGCCGTGGCTCGCCGTCACGCCGACCAACGGCATCGTGCCTCCGGAAGGAGTGACGCTGCTCGTTTCCGCCGATCCATCCGCCCTCACGAACGGCACGTGGACCGGCACGGTGCTCGTCATCTACGGCTCGACAGGCATCTCCGCGAAAGCGAATGCGAACGCCTCGAGCACGTCGAAGTCGTTCCCGGTCTCGATCAGTCTCGTCACACCGGTAACGCCGGTCTCGGTCACGCAGCCGGCGCTCGGCGCGGTCGTCATTCCGTCGGTCGGTCATCTGCCGGGCTTCGCGTCGACGTGGCGCAGCGACGTGCGCGTCGCCAACATCTCGTCGCAATCGCAGAACTATCAGCTGACGTTCAACACCGGCGACGGACTGCCGGCCACCGCGCTGAAGAAGACGTCGATCAGCATCGATCCGGGCGCGACGACCGCGCTCGATGACATCGTGCGCAACTGGTACGGCATCGGCTCGCTCAACGATTCGTCGAACGGACTGCTGACGATCGAAGCGCTCGACGCTACCGGCAAACCGTCGACCGAACCGTTGGCGCGAACGACCGTCGTATCGAGCCGCACCTATAACACCGCGGACGCCGGAACGCTCGGCCAGTTCGTGCCGGCCGTGCCGTTCGGCAACTTCATCGGACGTTCCGGCGGTACGAGCCCGTCGATCCTCAGCCTCCAGCAGCTCACGCAATCCGACAACTTCCGCACGAACCTCGGCGTCGTCGAAGCGGGCGGCCAGCCGGTCTCGCTGGTGATGAGCGTCTTCAACGCCGGCGGCACGAAGGTGCTTGATCTGCCGCTCGCGCTTCGCGCCGGCGAACAGAAGCAGCTCAACTCCGTCCTCTCTTCGAACGGCATTTCGCAGCTGAGCAACGGCCGCATCGAAGTGAAGGTCACGGGCGGTGAAGGAAAAGCGACCGCGTACGCATCGGTCGTCGACAACGGCACGAACGATCCGCTGCTCGTCAGCGGCATGCCGCTCGGCGGCGCCGGCTCGACGCGCTTCGTGCTTCCGGGCATCGCCGATCTCAACACCGGCATTGCTGCATGGCGCAGCGACGTGCGGCTCTTCAACTCCGGCGCCGCGCCGCAGTCGGCGACGCTCACGTTCTATCCGCTCGCCAACGCCGCCGCGAGCGTGTCGAAGACAGTGACGGTAAATCCGGGCGAAGTGCTCGCACTCGACAACGTGCTGCAGTCGACCTTCGGCGTGACAAACGCCGGCGGCGCGCTGCACACCACGACCGCGGTCACCTCGCCGCTGATCGTCACCGCACGCACATACGATCAAACCGCACTCGGCACGCGCGGCCAGTTCATCCCGGCCGTCACCCAAAGCGAAGCGGTCGGCTCGAACGATCGCGCGCTCAACATCCTGCAGGCCGAGGAGTCGGTGAGATATCGCACGAACCTCGGCGTCGCCGAAGTCACCGGCAAACCGGCCATCGTCGAAGTGACCGTATCGCTGCCCGATTCACGCGTATCGCCGCGCGTACAGGTTCCGCTCGGCGCATACGAATCGCTGCAGCTCCCGATCCTCAGCAGCTTCGGAATCGGCGCAACGTACAACGCGCGCATCAGCGTGCGCGTGATCGACGGCGAAGGAAAGATCACCGCATACGGATCGGTCGTCGACATGCAGACGCAGGATCCGACGTACATCCCCGCGCAGTAACGAAACAATGTGGGGGCGGGCGCTTCGCCCGCCCCTCCCGTGAACAACAAGGAGAGTCATGAATCAAAGGGCTTCGTATTTTCCGATCGTCATGGCCGTGCTCATCAGCACGTTCTTCGCAGCAGAAACGTTCGCGCAGGCCTCTGCTGCCGTCATCACCAAGAGCTTCAGCCCGCCAGTGGTCGCGCTTAACGGCAGCTCCATCGGCACGATCACGGTGACGAATCCCAACGCGACCCCGCTCACGAACGTGCAGTTCAGCGACACCATGCCGGCCGGGATCGATCTCATCACCCAAACGGGCGGCACGTGCAGCACGCTCGCAACCGGGGGCGGCATGTTCAGCATCAATCCAGGGACGGACACGTTTTCGAGCACATCGAGCGTGCTTGCCGCAGGACAGTCCTGCACGATTACCGTCAGCGTGGTGGGAACAACCCTCGGCCCGCACATCAACACGACTTCGCAAGTCACGTCCAACGAGGCCGCACCAGGCACCGCCGCGTCAGGGACGCTCACAGTGCTCAGCGATGTCCCTGCATTGTCCGAGTGGGGATTGATGGCTCTTGCCGCCGCATTGGCCGTAACGGCCGCAATCAAAATGCGAGCGTAGCCAGGAGGAATAGCGGTGACGGGGCGCGTGGTGGCGGAGGCTTGGCCAACCAGCGCAGCGGGCCGTGCCCGCCGGAGAGAGTGGGATTCGAACCCACGGTACGCGATTAACGTACACACGCTTTCCAAGCGTGCGCCTTAAGCCACTCGGCCATCTCTCCAGTGTCGGCGCGGGTCGTTCAATGAATCAGAGATCCGAAATGGCGGAGAGGGGGGGATTCGAACCCCCGATACCCGTAAAGGTATAACGGTTTTCGAGACCGCCGCGTTCAACCACTCTGCCACCTCTCCGTTTCGGATCGTTTGCGCAGCCGGCGAAAGAATGCCTGCAGAAGATTGCGGGAGCGTTCCTCTTCGAAACCGCGCTCCACCATCAGACGATGATTGAGTCGTGGATCCTCGACGAGATTTCCGAGAGAGCCGCAAAAGCCCGCTTTCGGATCGCTCGCCGCGAAGATCAGCCGCGCGACGCGTGCGTTCACGAGCGCGCCCGCGCACATCGCGCACGGTTCGAGAGTGACGACCATCGTCGTATCTTCGAGCCGCCAGTCGCCGATCGCTTTCGCCGCTTCGGCGATTGCGTAGAGCTCGGCGTGTCCGAGCGGATCACCGGCTTCGCGGCGATTGCGTCCGCGACCGATGATGTTGCCGGCCGCGTCGGCGATCACGGCACCGACCGGAATCTCTCCGTCGGCCGCCGCTTCTTCTGCAAGCGCAAAGGCTTCTTCCATCCATTGCGCCTGATTCATCTGTCAAAGATTACAACGGCGGGCGAGCTGCCCGCCGTCAATTGGGAATCGAATGGTGCACCCAGGAGGACTCGAACCTCCAACCTTCTGATCCGTAGTCAGATGCTCTATCCAATTAAGCTATGGGTGCGAGCACGGAGCGCAAACCTGGCCCGGAAGCTCCGAATTCCGAGGCGGCGCATTCTACTCATCGGTGTTCGGGAGAGCAAGAGTGGCGACGAGCGCGCGAGGCGAACTTTCCGCTGGACCTCCGGCACACCACTTGCGGTAGACTTGTCGTTCTCAAAAGCGCAGCAATCGCTTTCACGGCCTCTACGGTTGGCTACTGCCTGCCCACCCTTCCCCAGCCAACCGTGGAGGCGTGATTTTTTATGAACAGGAACGATTTCTTCGCACGGACGATGCACACTCCCGACTCACCTGAGCGAGCGGAGCTTCGCGCGGCGCTGCGCGAAGTATCGAAAGCGCTGATCCGGCTGCATCGACATCTCATCGACGCTGCGAAAGCCGACTACGAGCTGGCCCACGAGCGAGTCGACAAACCGGCGCAAATGCTCCATCTGCTCACCGAGGATCCGTTCTTCTCCTGGCTCGCGCCGATGACACGACTGATCGTCGATATTGATGAGATGGCCAGAGTCGACTTCACGGACGAAGACGCCTTCGCGATCGGCGACCGCATCGATCGCATGTTCGGCGCTACGCCCGATACCGACTTCGCCGAGAAATACGTCCCGCTCCTCCAGCGCGAGATCGACATCGCCGTCGGACACGCCGCCGTCCGGAAAGCTGCGCCGCGACTGCGTCGCCGGGCACGGCCCGGTGCGTAGCTCGGCATAGCCAGCACCACGTAAGGTCCAGCAAAAACTACTGCAGCAACACACCGTGCTCTCCGCGCCGTGGGTCGAGCACTCAGCACTCAGCACTCAGCACTGGTAAACAAACGGCCTGAAACCGGGCAAATAGAAAACCCACCTTGACGAACGACACGTGGTGTATTACGTTATTAATACACCAGCGCAATGATCGAGCTTCGGGGTATCACCAAGACGTGGTCCGATGGACATCCCGCTCTTCGCGGGATCGACCTCACACTCGGTGAAGGTCTGTTCGGACTTCTCGGGCCGAACGGCGCCGGCAAAACGACGCTGCTCTCGATTCTCGTCCTCGCCGTCGAACCGACGTCCGGCGAGCGGCGTTACTTCGGCGTTGATCCCGCGCGGCGCGGAACGCGTTCCGCGATCCGCCGCGAGATCGGATTTCTGCCGCAGGTCTTTCATCCGATCGGTGTGCTCACCGGATTCGAGTACCTCATTCACTGCGCGCGCATGCGCGAGATTCGTCTCACGCGTCACGAGCTCGAGCGGCGCGCGCGGATGCTGCTCGATGCCGTCGATCTCCAGGACGCCGCC
>JAOBAU010000115.1 GCA_025463165.1 Acidobacteriota bacterium
CTTGAAGAACTCGACATCTTTCTCGACTGCCGTTGCGAGGTGCTGACGGTCGGCCGTGTACGCGTCGCTCTTCGGACCGGTCAGCGCCGTTTTCTTGAATGTGTAGTTGCGCTCCTGACCGAGGACGTCGACCGTTTTCGCCGTCGCTTCCGGTCCCGTCGTATAGGTGAACGTCGCCGTCTCCTGCGAGCCGGTGCCCCAACGTTCGGTCGCGACATAGTCGCGTGGCGCGCTGCCGCCATACGTGTAGGTCGTTCGCGGACTGTTGAAGAATCTGTACGCGTTCGGATCCTTGATCGTGATCAGGTTCGTCGCCAGCTCGAGCTGATCGTTGTAGTCGCCGCTCGTCGTGGCGTAGCCGTACTCGAAGATCGGCTGCGTGCCGGCGCCGAAGGTCGGGAGCTGCACGCGCGTCAGCTTCGACGCCGTGTGCGTGAATGTGATCGTCCGCTGCTGCCAGTCGGTGATCGTGTTGACCAGACCATCGGGCGTGTACGTAATCGACGTCTTGCGCTCGTTCGGATCGACCATCGCGGTCAATTGATCGTGATCGTCGTAGAGATAGCGGATCTGATTGCCGTCGCCTGCCGGCGTGTAGAACTCGTCGCCTTCGCGGACGACGCGACCGAAGTCATCGAAGTAGCTGACGCGCCGTTTCTGATCGACGATCGACCAGCCGCCATCGGTGCGAATCAGTTTCGTGAAGTAACCCTTCGGCGCGGCGTATGACGCATCACTCGCATTGAACTTGAAGAGCCACACTTCGCCCGAGCCGTCGCGATATTCGACATCGCGATTCGGCAGCGTCCGCAGACGCTTGAACATCCCCGAATCCCAGCCGAGGCCGAGCGCGGTGCCGGACAGCGTGCGCGAGAGATAGTTCCGATCGACGACGACGTTCCAGCCGGCGCGGCCGCCGGCGTCGAGATCGACGTTCGACGTCGCGAGCTCGCCGCTGTGAAGATAGATGGTGCCGTCGATCGCACCGCTTGCAAGCGGCGCCGCCTGCGGCGCGATGAGCACGTCGGCGGGACGAACGGTATCGGCCATCACCGTTCCGACTCTGGCGAAGATGCGGTGCTGCTGTCCGAGGTATTGGTAATCGCCGGTGAAGACGACGTCGGGACGGATGACGAGATTGCGGCCGGTCGTCAGGATCTCGAAGAAGTCCTTGTTCGCGACTTTCGATCTCTGATCGAGGAAGCGCGGGAGCTTGCAACGGAAGCAGCCGGCGTCATCGCGATCTTTGTTCAGGTCCCATAGATAGTCGGCGGACGCACGCGGATCGGCGAGCGCGACGATCCACGCGGTCGTGAAGCGATTCCAGGCTTTCTGGAAATGCGCGTTCGGTACGTCGACACCGGCCGGCAGCACGCGCGACAACGAGAAGTTCGCCGCCTTGCGCGTTTCCGGTCCGTCGTTGCGGAGATGCGCGAGCGGAAGAACCGTCGCGGTCTGCGGCGCGATCACGCCCGGCAGACGCTCGCTCTCGACGGCGAGACGCGGCGTATCGGGAAGCGATCCGGGAAGCGCGATCTCGACGCGGAAGACGCCGGGCGACGCGTTCTCTTTGCACGGCGTCGCGCTGAGCGTGTCGGGACCTTCATCGCCGCACGGCGGCAGCTTGTCGATCTTTGTCTGTTGATCGGCCGGCAGAGGCAGACCGAGCGGAACGACGGCGCTGACTTCGTTCAGGCCGCCGAGGTTGACCTTCACGGAGATGCGCGGATCGGTGGCCGCCATGACGCCGATCTTCTGCTGCAGCACTTCACCGTTGAAGAGGAAACCGGTCTCCGGATCGGCGACCGGAGCAAGCGTGCCGAACGCGGGGCCGAGCGGAATGTCGGACTTCCAGACGATGCGCGGATCGTCGTTGCCGAACGCGTTCGGATCGAGGCGATCGTCGCCGCCTGCGAGCGCGCGCGTCACGGTCTCGAACAGCGGCGCGCTGCACTCGGCGTTCTTGCACGTGGCGAGCGGCTCGAGCTTCGCGCGCTCGTCGAGGTGCGAGAGATCGATCAGCAGCGCGCGTCCGCGCGCATCGACGGCCGTCGCGTAATGCGTGCCGGTGATGACGCGAACGCTGTTCACGCCGGCCGGCACCCAGATCACGTCGGCGAATGAATTACGCGTGAGCGGCGGCGTGAGATCGACGACGAGAATGCCCGCCTGTCCGCCGGCGACGAGCGCGTACGACGTCGTGCAACCGGTCTGCTCCGGCGCCGGACATGCGTGCGGCGCGTCGTAGCGGCTGATCGCGCCGAAGCGCGGCGCGAATGTGTGATGCGCGTCGCGGAAGGTACGACGCAACGTCGCCAGTCGCGGATGATCGTGGTAGCACGGACCGGCCGAGCAGTCGCCGCCGACGTATGAACCGGTGAACGGCAAACCAGGCACTCGGACGACGTTGACAGCGATCGGCGCGTCCGCGAGCGGAGTCGGATAGAGATTCGCGTTGCCGGTCGACTCACTGTTGCTCGCATTCGGCGTCACCGAGACCTCGGCGATTCCTTTGCGGGGATCGAGTCCGAACAGATGGAACGTCGGCCCACCCACGCCGCTGCTGATCGTCAGCGCGGCCTCGGCGGAGAACGTCAGATCGGCGACATCGCACGGCGTTCCCGCCGGCTGCGACGCTTCGTCGCAACCCTTCTGCAACTGGCCGGAGGTGACCGCGATCTGCTCGCCGAGCTTGCGGTATTCGGCCGGCGCGTTCGGCGCCGAGTTCGATTCGATGGCGTTGAGATCGAAGACGCCGACGCCGTAGCCGAACATCGACACGATGCCGTACGCCGATTCGTTGCGGCTGATGCGCACCTTGTCGCCGACGCGCACGAGGACGTCGGTGAACGATGCGGGACCGAGCGTTTCGGTGCCGGTCGGCGCGTCCTTCGACCAGCGGACGCCGAGCGTTTCGTTGACGATGGAAATGCGCTGACGACGATACGGATGATTCGGGGTCGTCCGCACCTGGACCGTGTACGCCTTCGCGTCGCCGTAGCGGCCGGTGGAGGTGGCGCTCGCAAACACGAGCGGCGCGCCGACGAGCTTCTCATCGAAGTCGGTACCGCCAACATATTGACGACTGTCGTCCTGCTCGCTGAGCTGGAGCTTGCGCGGCGTCGCTTCCTGCCGATCGGAATCGGTGGAGAGCGTGGTGTTGAGCGTTCCGGAGACGTTGATACCCGGCCGCCACGCGATGATGGAGGTGGCGTACGGATTATCGATGATGAGCGGCTTCGACAGCGACGACGCGCCGGCGGTGAACTGATCGACGCGATAGCTGCGAATGAGACCGAACAGCTCGTTGAGCGCGGTCGCAAAAACGCGCCCGTGATGATCGATGACGACGCCCCAGCTTTCGCCCGGCGACAGACCGCCTTCCGGTGTGGCTCGCGCCCGCGCGATCGGAAGCGCGGCGTTGGGCGGCTTCGCGGAGAGCGCTGCAGGATCGGAGATGTCGTATGCCGAGATGCCGCCGTCGAGTGCGGAGACGAGCAGCAGGTTGCCGTCGAGCGCGAGGTCGCGCACGACACCGTTGCGCAGCGTGAATGGCTCGTCCGCCGGCAGGATGCTTCCCTTCGGCTTGCGAATCATGAACGGCAGATAGAGCGGCTCGCCGCCGGTCTGTTTGCCGATGTTGAGCGGAGGTGTGCCTTCGTCCGTCAGCGTCGATTCGACTACGAGCCGGTACGGCACGCCGCGCTGCAACTCGGATGGGAACGTCAGCGTGATGCGGCGTCCGGAGTCGAAGCGATACGTCGCGAGCGCGGAGACGTTGCGCCAGACATCGACGCCGCTCTTGTCGGGACCGTAGTTCTGTTCGATGCGGAACAGCGTCGGCAACGCCGCGTCGCTGGCGATTTTGATGGCTTCGTTGAAGACAAGCGAGATCCGATCGGTCGGTTCCGCGGAATCGTTCGACGCGACGATCAGCAGCCGATCACCGACCCGCACATCGATGCGATGCGTGAAGTCGGAAACCTTTGCGGTGGTGATGTTGAAGATCTTGTACTGCGGCGTGGTCGCAGTCGTTCCCGACGGCGGCGCGACGGAGGCGGAGACGGTCGCGCCGGGCGTCGTCGTCTTCGGCATCGTGATCGTGAAGCCGGGTACCGACATCGTTTCGAGGTACGGGACGTCGACGACTTCGATGCGGAATGGATCGCCGGCGAGCGGATACGGGCCGGCGACATTGGTAACGGGCGAGCCGAGGAGCGTGGCTTGTCCGGGCGGGGCCGGATCGATGCCGGCGTATGACTTCGTGAAGATGCTGATACCGCTGGCGGCTTCGACTCCTTCGACAGTGAACGGCTGGCCGGAGATTGCAGGCACGATGATGCGTCCGCGGTTCGCGGTCAGATAGAAGTTCGAGGCGTAAAGCGAGTTGAACTTCTCAAAGAAAATCTCGAGGTTCTTCTCGAGTCCTTCGATGGCGCCGAGGAGCAGACTGTTGCCGCTCGGCACTCTGATGTCGGTGGCGGCGTACGACGCGGGGTTGACGACGCGGAGCATCGAGCTTCGCAGATCGACGCCGGCATTCGACTCCTTTCCCGTCACCGCGCGCAGCGCGTTCGTCGTCGCGACACGCGTCGTGAACTTGCCGTTTTCGACGCGCAGGAGGTCGTCGATCTCGAGACGCGGGCCGCGGCTGGAGTCGCCGAGGCGGAGGAGGAGGAAGGTGCGGTTGTCGGTGGCAGTGCCGGCGGGAACCGGAATGTCGAGCTCGAGCGGCACGCCGGCGATGCCGTCGAAGACGACGTTGATGCCGGCGATGAAGTTCACTTCGGCGTCAAGCGAGGGGACGGCGCTGAAGGTGGTTTTCGCTGCAGGCTGCACGCGGACGAGCGTTTTCTTTTCGAAGGCGCCGGCGGGAACGGTGATGGTGACGCTGAGCGGCGCGTTGGTGGTGAACGTCGACGTCGTCCCGGGCGTGGCGACGAAGCCGTCGCCTTCCGGCGTGACGAACGGCGTCAGCGGAATGATGGCGATCGTGGAGTGGCTGATGGAGTCGATGACGTGCAGCGAGAGGTCGTCATCGAGCGTCAGGCGGTCGTATGGATCGCCGCCGCCGGCGGTGAACTGGAACGTGCCGGCGGTCGATGCAACGGTCTGATACTGCTGGATGAACGACTGGCCGCTGCGCACCGCGAGAGCGATCGCGTTCGCCGGGATCGCGCCGCTGGTGCCGGTGATGGTGGAGACGCCGCCGGCGTCAGGAATCGTGACGCGGATCGCGGCGGGGTTGAAGCCTTTGCTCGTCGGCGGAACGGCGGCGGTGGTGAACTCGTACGATGCGACGCGGCCAAACGGCGCGCCGTTCGTGCCGCGAATCGTCGACGCGATCGCAATCGCGTAGCGCGACGCGGGAACGAGCGACTCCCCTGCCGCCGGCGTGAAGGTGACGACACTGCCGACCGTTTGCGAAGTGCCGGCCATCGCACTTCCGGTGGTCAGGTTGTTGACCAGAATGCCGCCGGTGGCAGAGGTCGGATCGATCGGCGCGTCGAACGTCGCCTGCACCTGGAGCGGCGATGATGGATCGAGCTCGCGGTTCGACGGCGTGACGCTGGTGAGATTCGGCGCCTGCGCGGCGAGAACGAGCACGCCGAACGGGACGATCTCGTCGTGCTGCGGAACGCGCGGACCGGGAGCCGGAACGCCATCGCCGGTCGTGAAGTGACGCGGCACGAGGGTGAACGCGGTGGCGGGAACCGGCAGCGCGAAGAGTCCGCCGATGCGCGAGAGATCGACGACGCCGAGCGGCGCAGTGCTGACGCGCGTGTCGGCGAGCGACGGACCGGAGGCGCTGCGTTGCACGCGACCCCACGTGAATGCGATCGGCGCGTCGGCGACGAGCACGAGGTAGCGGCCGCCGGCGACGATACCGTCGACCGGGAAGAGCGCGAGGTCTTCATCGATGGTCGCGAAGCGCTTGGTGCCGGCGACGTCGGGCGACGTCGATGCGATCGTACGCGCGGCGAGACGCGCCAGCGCGCCATAAGGCGTCGACGGCAGCAGCTCGACGACGATGACCTGTCCGCTGCCGGTGAGTTGCGCGGATGAAAGCGCGAACGTTGCGCGCGCAGATTTGATGAGGCGCAGCGGCGCGGCGGTGAACTCGGCGGTCGAAGGATCGGTGGCGCGTGTCAGCGAGAGCTCGAAGCCTCCGGCGACGTGGAAGCCGGCGATTGACGGAATCGCGCTCAGCTCGGTGGTCGTGAGTGCGCGCGACGAGGCGTGAATCGCTTCGGTCGTCGCGCCGGCCGGCACGTCGATCGAGAGGAATTCATCGCCCGGAATGCGTCCGCCTTCGGCACCGACGAGCGTGCCGCGATCGATCCGTCCCGGATAGTCGACGACGCGAATGTGATCGACGCCGTCGCGCAGCGTGACGCTGGCGGCCTGCGACGACGGCGCGATGTGGAACGTGGCGGAGCCGGCGTCGCCGGCGGGATTGCGATAGATGAGGAGGTCGGTGGCGAACGGCGGATCGACGACGACGCGGCCGTCGGCGAGATGCAGCTCTTCGTCGATGTACGCCTGCACGGCGGTACCGCTCGGATACGGTTTCACGTTGTCGGTCACGAGCGTCGCGGTGGCACGCTGGTTCGGCAGCACCGCGGTCGGATTGATCGGGAACGACGTCTGTTTCATCGAGCAGGCGTCAGCCGAGGCGGTGCAGGGATTGGCGACGCCCTGCAGCGCGGCGCCGGCGTGCGGCGACGGAGGGTGCGCGAGCGACGGTGCTTTGTCGGGATAGACGAGCGCGTAGTTGCCGGAAGCGATGATGTCGATCGCGACGCGGCGATCGACCGCGACCGGAACGACGGCGGCGGCGACGCGCCACTCGTCGCGCTCGACGTCGTAGGTGACGAGCGAGAGCGTTTGCGATGCGGCGTTGAGCGCGTCGGCATCGGCCTGCGTCAGCACGAAGGTCAGCTTCGCGGCGGCGAGCGATGCGGGAACCGACGAACCGTCGATCGCAATCTCGGCGGCGGCGAGCGGCGACCAGCCGAGCGGCAGCAGTCCGGCAAGCGACTGCCCACCGACGGCGGTGAGCGCGACTTTCGCGCCGGGCGTCAGCGATGAAGACGGCGCGGTCAGTTCGACGTTGCGCGTGACGTTCGTATGCGCGGCGTCGACGAGTGCGAATGGCGCGGTAGTTTCGCTGCCGCGCTTCGTCAGACGAATGTCGATCGGCACGACGCCGGCTCCGGCGGGAACGACGAGCTGGCGCCAGACCGTCGCAAATCCGGGGGCGCTCGCGCGCAGCGTGTACGCACCTTCGCCGAGCGAGCGGCTGTAGCGGCCGCGCTCATCGACGTTGATCGATTGCGCGGACGGCGTGATGTCGATGCGCGCGTTCGTGAGCGGACGGCCGTTCGTGGCGTCGTAGACGGCGCCGCTGATGAAACCGCCGGTCGACGACGTCGCGTCATCGAGCGGGAACGTTTGCGTGTAGTCGGTGCCGAGTGAAACGCCGGTCGCGTCCTGCGCGTCTTTCGTCACGACGAGCGTCAGGGCGGTGGTGAGATTCGCGGTGTACGTGATCGTCGCGATTTGTGCGGTGGCGTCGAGCGCGACGGTTCCGGTCAGCGCGCCGAGGACGATCGTGCCGTTCGCGGAGGCGATGAGCGATTGCGGCTTCATCGCTTTCGAGAAGGTGATCGTCAGCGTCTTCGCCGCGCGATCGAGCGCGGCAGCGGTGACCTGCGGGCCGGAGCAGTTGATCCGATACGAGATGGTTCGTTCCGGCGAGAGCGCGCCGTCGGCGCCGAGCTCGCGAACGCGCACGGTGTGATAACCGGACTGGCCGGAGAAGTTGAGGTCGAGCGTGAACGTGCGATCGGCGGCTGCAGTCGAGGCGACCGGTACGCCGTCGACGTCGGCGCGAATGCGCGCACCGCCTACGCTGGCGGTGCCGTGAATCGTCTTCGTGGTGAAACAGCCGCTGTCGTCGGTCGCATCGACGGTTGGCGCGACGGCCGGTGCGAGCGAGCCGGTATCGAAGGTCAGGACGAACGGCGATGCCAGCGACTGACCGGCGATGTCTTTGGCGGCGGTTGAGATCGTCAGCGTGTAATGGCCGCCGCTGGCGAACGGAACGGCCGGCGCGAAGCTGACGGCATCGGAGTCGACGAACGTCGCACCGGTGATGACGTTGCCGCTCGAATCAACGAAACGCAGCGAGCCGCCGACTGTCGCGGCATCGAGCGGGTTCGAAAAGAGGATGACGAGCAGCGCGCCGCGATCGACGGCTGTGGCGTTCTGCGCCGGGAAGGAATCGGCGATGGTCAGCGGTGCGAGCTTCGTGAGACGGATGGCGTCGATGGCCGACTTGCCGTCCGGCTGCGCGACGCGCGCGACGACGTTCGTGTTGCCGTTCGCCGCAAAGGCGATGACGGCGCTGAAGTGCGAATCGGTGACTGCTGCTTCGAGACCATTGACGACGACGGTTGCGCCGCCGGCAGCGTTGATCGTGCCGGTGATGGCATCGGGCGCTGTCGCGGTTGATACGTAAGCGACGTTGTCACGCGGCGCATCGATGGTGATCGACGGGCCGCCGCTTGCGAGCACATCGACGGACGTGGTCGTCGCAACGTTCGCGCGCGAACGAGCCGTGACGGTGATCGTGGTCGTGGAGCCGGTGATCGGCACGGAGGCGGCGGTGAACGTGCCGCTCGTGTCGCTGCGCGGCTGCGTCGTCACGATTGCCGAGCCGATTGCGATCGTCGAGGGATCGACGTTCGCCCAGGTGCCGGAGACGTCGATCGACGTGCCGCCGTGCTGCGTGCCGGCGATCGGCGACGTGATCTCGAGGCGCGGTGCGGCGGAGTAGCGGGTGACGTGAATCGTCGCGACGCCGGTGCGGCCGGCGCCGTCGCGCGCGCGCGCGGCGATGACGTTGAGACCGTTGACGACGGAGACGTTGGCGACGGTAAACGAGTGCGTTGCGGCTCCGTCGCTCGGCACGGTGAACGGGATGCCGTTGACATCGCCGGCGATGACTCCCTCCCCGACTTCGCCGGTCACCGTGATCTTGTCGGCAGCGGCGATGCTCTCATTCGCGGGAGTGATGATGCGGACCGACGGCGAACCGGAGAGGCGGAAGAGGGTCAGAGTGATCGCATCGCCCGACGCGTTGCCCGCGCCGTCAGCGCAGCGGATCGAGATGTCGTTGCGTCCTTCGACGAGTTGCACCGACGCTGCGAAGGTGCCGTCGGCGAGTTGCGCGTGCGCGCCGTTCACGAGGACGTTTGCGGCGCCGCCGGAGCGGCCGCTCAGCAACACGTGATCGCCGAGGATGGTGGAGAAGTTCGCGGGATCGAGGGTGGTGACTGAGAGCGAGCAGGCGCTGCCGGCTCCGGCCGCGCCGATGAAGAACGTGCGGTCGATGCGGGTCTCGTTACCGGCCGCGTCGCGCGCGGTGGCGGCGAGCAGATGGCCGCCGTCGCCGAGCGACGACGCGTCGGTGCCGGCCACGCCGTCGAGCGTGACGCGCGTGGTGACGTTCGGGTTCGCGTCGGTGGCGGTGACAGCGAGCGACGGTGCGGTGGCGAAGCGCGCGCCGTTCGTCAGGTCGGCGCCGTTCGCGCGGATGGTGAGCGCGGGCGGCGTGAAGTCGGCGGTGAGATGGACGGTGACCGACTTCGCGCTGCCGGCGACGGCGGCGGTGATGGCGTTGTCGCCTTCGATCAGCGCGAAGTCATTCTTGCGAAAGACACCGATCGGATCGACGGTGACTTCGCTGCCGTTGATCGTCACTTTCGTGCCGGCGACGAACGAGAGCAGCTGGCCGATGACGGCGGTCGTCGAGCGATTGGTCAACGTCTTGTCGATCGGCGCGGTCAGGACGATGCCGGGGCGGTTGCCCGCCCGCGACACTTCGACGCGCGCTTCGCCGAGGTTGCCGACGTTGTCGCTCGCGGTCGCGGTGATGAGGTTCGTTCCTTCTTCCAGCGCGATGGTCGCGACGAAGGTGTTTGCGGAACGGATGGCGTCGATGCCGTTGACAGTGATCGAGGCGACGTCGCTGCCGGTGAACGTGCCGCGTACTTCGACGCTGCTCGTCGTAACGCTTGCGTCGTTGACGGGCGACGTGATCGTCACGACGGGCGCGGTGCGATCGATGGTGAAGGTCGCGGTGGCAGTGCCGGTGTGGCCGACGGAATCGGTCGCCGTGGCGCTGAGCGCGTAGCTGCCGTCGGCCGCGATCGTCGTTCCCGACGTGAACGCCGCACCGTTGAGCGTTGCGGCGATCGTCGCGGCAGGATCGTTGGCGCGGATGACCGGCGTGACGCTGCGCGCGAATGTGCGGCCGCTGCCCATCGGCGCACCGTCGTCGAGAATCTCGAGCGACGGTGCGGTCGTCTTCACCTGCAGCGTGTAAATACGCGTGGCGCGATTGCCGGCGCGATCGGTCGCCACGACGGCGAAACGATTCGTTCCTTCGGTGAGCGGAACGTTCGTGAAGGTGAAGTTCGCGCCGTCGATGGTCGCGGCGAGAGTCGTTCCTTCGAACGCGACGGAGGCGAGATCGGTCTCGTCGACGTGGCCGCGGATCGTTGCCTGCGCTTCGCCGATCGTCGATCCATCCGCGGGATCGAACGAGGCGATGACCGGCGGCGTCAGATCGATCGTGAAGGTGATCGACGTCGCCGCGGCGATGTTGCCCGCGCAGTCGGTGGCGTTGACGACGAGCGTGTGCGCGCCGGCCGTGGTGATGCCGGTGCCCGATGCGTATGCGTGGCCGTCGAGCGTGATCGTCGTGGCGGCGTTTGCGTCTTCGTCGATGACGCGGACGTTCGGCGCGAGCGTGCGATTGAACGCGCCGCCGCTGAAGGCTTTGCCGCCTTCCGACACTTCGATACGCGGAACGGTTCGGTCGACGGAGATCGGAATCGTCGCGGTCGTGCTGTGACCGCTGACGTCGATCGCTTCCGCGGTGACGACGACGCGTCCTTCGGCCGCGAGCGGCAACGTCGCGCTCCAGCTGCCATCGGCGGCGGTTGTCGCGGCGACCGGCGTTCCGCCGATCGAGACGTTCACCGAGGCGAGGTTTGGGTCGGATGCGCGACCGCTGACGGTCAGCTCATTCGTTCGGACGCAGGCGTCGCGCAGCGGCGAGATCACAGTGAGCTGCGGCGCGGCGGTGTCGAGCGTGACCGAACGCGATGCGCTGCCGCGGTTCCCCGCTTTGTCGAACGCAATCGCAACGAGCTGGTTCTTTCCTTCGAGCAGCGCAACGCCGTCGATCGTGAACGTGTGCGCGGTCGTGTCGACGAGCGCGTCGCGGCCGTTGATCGTCACCGTTTCCGCGTCGTCGCTCGTACCGGCGACCGTGATCGATGGCGCGCGGAGCGACGCGTTTTCCGCGGGGGCGGTGAACGTGATGACCGGCGGTTTCGTGTCGATTCGGAAGCGGGCGTGTACGGCGTCGTTCGCGAGGCCGACGACGTCGGTGGCGACGATGGCGACGTCGTACACGTCATCCGCGCCGAGCGGCTGGCTGAGATAAACGACGCTGCCATCGCTCTGGCGCGTGCCGGCATCGAACGTCACGCCGGCCGCGACCGGCGGCGCGCTGGTGACATCGACGACGGTGACGCGAAGCTGCACGGCATGCGCGAAGAGTGCACCGGCGGCGAACGGCTGTTTGTCACCGTCGGTCACGGTGACGAGCGGCTTCGTTTTGTCGAGCACGAAATGGAACGGACCGACTGACGCGCTGTTGCCGGCGTCGTCGATGGCGATTGCTTCGATGGTGTGATCGGCCGATTCGGACGCGATCGGCTGGTCGAGCGGATAGTCGTGACCATCGACAAGGAGCGTGCGGCGCGGCGCGGCGGTGAAGTTGTCGGTCGCGGCAACGATCGGGACGACGTCGCGCGTGAATTTCTTTCCCGCTTCGAACGGAGCTCCGCCTTCGCTGAGCGTCACCGCCGGCGGATGGAGGTCGATGGTGAACGGATGCGGGCCGACGACCGCCTCGAGGTGCGCGGCGTTGGTGACGCGCAGCGTGATGGTGTGGTGATCTTCGCCGGCGATCGTGTCGCCGAGGTGATAGTCGTGGTTGTCGACGGTGGCGACGTATGAGGTCGGCGTCGGATCGGTCATCGTCGCGGTGAAGGCGACCGGAGCGCGGAACGACGTCCCCGCAACGAACGGTGCGCCGTTCGCAAACAGATGGACCTCGGGCTGCGTTTTCGACAACGGGAACGAGCGGGTGACGACCGTCGAATGTCCGGCTTTGTCGTTCGCGGTGACGATCAGCTCGTGAACTCTGCTGACGGTCACGACGAAGCCGCTGGAGATCGCAACGCCGTCGAGTCTGGCGGTGACGGTATCGAGCGTGAGATCCGTTGCGGAGAACGTGAGCGTCACGTCCTGCGCGAACGTGTCGGCGTCGCCGAGCGGCCGGCCGTTGGCGAGGATCGTGACGACCGGCGCCGACTTGTCGACGAAGAAACTGCGCGTTACTTCGGTCGACCAGAGCACCTGATCGGTGGCGATGACTTTGAAGTCGTGACGACGCTCTTCAGCGGTCGGTGCGGGAAGCGCGACGACGGTACCGTCAAGCGTGGCGACGGTTCGCACGTCAGAGGAATCGGTGATCGATGCTTTCACCGTCACGTCGCCGGAGAAGATCTGGCCGTCGGCGAACGGCGCGTCGTTGATCGAGAGCGCGACGACCGGCGGCAGTTGATCGACGAGGAGATTGAGCGTTGCGCGTGCGGCGTTGCCAGCGGCGTCGGTCGCATCGACGACGAGGACGTGCGCGCGATCGGTGCTGATCGGAGTTCCCGAAACGTAGTCGGCGCCGTCGAGTTTGATCGACTTCGTGGCGATGGCGGAGAGATCGTCGACGATCGATACGTCGATCTTCGCCGGCGTTTTGAAGAGCGCGAGCGTTGCGGCATCGAGCAGCCGCTGCGTGTCGTGCTCGCGGAACGTGATGGCGGGCGGCGTCCGATCGATCGATGACTTCGCGGAGAGATCGTCGACGAACGTGTCGCCCTTCACGGCCGACCAGATTCCGATGCGGCCGGCGGTGAGATGCGCGGGCGTGGCGTCCTTCGCATCGATGGAGAACGTCGACGGTTCCGTCGCGCCATCGGCCCAGAAACGAACGCGGACGTTCGTCGCGCCGCCGGCGTCATCGGACTGGATGAAGAAGCGATACCAGGTGTTGATGGCGGGGGTGAAACCGCTGTCGACGACGCCGGCGAACGCGCCGCCGCCGAATGCGAAGAGCTGCATCGTCAGCGTGCCGTTCGGCTGAGGCCAGGCGCCGACGAGGTAGTACTGATCCTTCTCCGGATACGACGAGAAGAAGGTCAGACCGGATTGCGTGGTGGCGCTGGTGCGGATGAAACGGCCGCGATATTCGAAGCCGCCTTTCGCAGGAAACGACGTCGTCGTGTACGTCGAAAAAGTACCGATGCGCGGATTGTTGCCGGACGGATTGCCGGACGACTGCTGCGTGCCGTAGACGACGTTCGTCGCCTTGTTTCCCTGCGTCGGATCGGGCCACGTTTTGAACAGGCCGCCGGCGACCGGCTTGCTGCTGCCGACGGACGTATCGACCCAGCCGGGCGGGTTCTTGTGCTCGCCGTAACTTTGAAAGTCGTCGCTGAACGACACCTGCGCGGGAGGCGGGGTCGTTTGCGCAACGAGCGGAAGCGCCGTGAGTGCGATCGCGGCGAGCAGCTTTTTGAATCGTGGCATTCGTGTTTCCTAATTTGCGACTACGGCCGTGTGAGCGCGTCGAGCTCGAGCTCGGACGCGACATAGATGGTTTTCCCGATGACGACGAGATCGGCGGGAGCGCCGGGAACCTGTTGCGTTCCTTTGATGTGCGGCGCGGTGCGATCGGTGACGTCGATGAAGGTGATGCCGGCGACGCCGTCGGCGACCGCGAGCTCGTTCGTTCCTGAAAGCGCGATCGATGACGCGCCGAAACGCGTGTCGACCGAGCCGACGATGGCGGGATGCGTGCGATCGGTGATGTCGACCGCCGTCACGCCGCTGTAGTCGCCATACACATAGAACGTGTTGCCGCTGACGATGCCGCCGGCGTCGTACATGCCGGGCACCTGGGCGACGGCGGCGAGCGCGCTGATGTTCTGGCGATCGACGATGCGCAGATAGCCGTCGTCCGATTCGACGAAGAGCGCGAGATAGCGGGCGTCGAGCGGACGAATGCCCCAGACCGCGTCGCCGGAAACGACGACCTGTTCGCGAACGAACGACGGCGCCGACGGATTGCTGACGTCGTAGATCTGCAGCGGCGCTTCGGTGGTGCCACTTGCGGCCGCGCCGCCGGCGAATGCGTA
>JAOBAU010000134.1 GCA_025463165.1 Acidobacteriota bacterium
TGACGATCGCGACCACGCCGATGACGCTCTTCCTGCTCATCGATGCCGATTCCACGCGAGCGCCAGCGGCGCCGCGGCGAGTCGTGCAAGCGGCACTTCGAGGATTGCGACCAGTGCCAGAACGTACTTCGCGATGAGTGCAAGAGGAACGATCCAGACCAGCAGGCCATAGAGAGCGAGCACGGCGACATCCCAGCAGATCGCGCCGATGACGAGCGTGCGGTCGCTCACGAGCCGCTTGTCATGCAGCCGCATTGCGATCCAGAGAGCGGCAGACAGTTTGAAGCAAACCAGCACGGCCGCGATCAGCGCGAAGTTGGTGAACAACACGGCCATCGCGTACCGGCTCCGACTGATCCAGACGGCGAGCGGCAGCACGACGGCGAGGAACGTCAGGGTGGCAAACACGCTGCCCTTCACCAGCCATTCGCGCCCGCTCATGCCGATGAACAGACTCTGCACGAGCTGCTTCCAGGTCGACGCTAACAGTGCCGCCGCAACGAGGAACACGATCGCAATCGCGCGTGGCAACTCCATCACTTCGACGAACCGATGCATCCGTTCGATGACTACGGGTGCGGCGCCGGAGATTTTCAGCGCGATCGGCGTAGCGACGAAAACAAGACTCCACGCGGCGAGCGTGCTCCACATCATCGCCTTCATCCTGGCGGCGATGAGCGTTCCATTCGTCAGCGGCCGCGTCGCGAGGAAAGGCGTCAGGCCATCGGGATCGCCTGACGATTTCGCGCCGGTCGCCGCAACGAAAGCAGCCATGAACGGCGGCGTGAACATCACGAAGAGGAGCACTTCGAAGATGAGCTCCGGCGTGTGGCTGAAAGGGAAAAGCAGCGCCAGCTCGAACGGCAGCAGAATCGCGATCATCGCTGGCAGCGCGCGTCCGTACTGTCGCCATTCGAACCAGAGTTGCGCGCGTGCCGGCGAAGGAAAGGGATCGCGCGTTCGCGGCAGGACATCGGCGATTCGTCCGGCGCGAGCGAGTCCTCCCGGCACGTCACCGCGACGCGCTCGCGCAACGGCGGAACGGGCGACGAGATACGCGAGCGGAACGTGCGGCGCCAGAAGGGCCAGCATCACGAGCTCAGAGGTCCTGAGCTTCAGCGCCACCATGATGATGGTGTCGATTGCCGCCAGCCACAACACGGTGATGATCACGCGCAGGCCTCTTGAAGGATAGGCCATCCACGTCAGCGCCTGCGTCCAGGCGAGCAGCGATGCGGCGAGCAGCGCCGGCCACACCAGCGGCACGTCGAAATCGGATGGCCACAGCGCGAACAGCCGCGTTCCGAGCCACAGAATCGCCATGGCCGCGGTGCCGTAAAGCATCGGCAATCCTGCCAGCGCGGCCGTCGTCACCGGCAGCCTGAGGATTCGCGCGGGATACATCGACTCGCGCGCCGCAAGGTCTCCTGCAAGACCGAAGCTGAACACGGACAGGAAATAGATGAACGTCGCCGTCAGAGGAACGACGATCAGAAATGCGAATTTCTCTTCATCAAGTTCGATGTGCTGTCCGCGCGCGAGGAGGACGATCCTCGTCATCGCGAGGACGAAGAGGTAGGCGATGATGGCGATCAATCCCCAGCGATGTTGTCGTCGGAATTGCCACGCGATTGCGGCGGCGGGCGAACGCATCAGCTCTTCCCGACACGCGTAACGAAGATCTCATCAAGTGACAGCAGGCGTCCGTCGATGCGATGCGATTCCCTGATCTCGCTGAGCGGCGCGCTCAGAACGATGGTGCCGTGACTGATCATCGTCACGTGATCAGCAACCTGCTCGACCTCTTGCAGCAAATGCGATGAGAAGAGCACCGTGCGGCCTTCATCGGCGATCGTGCGCATGACGGCGCCGAGGATGTCGCGGCGCACGATGGGATCAAGGCCGGATGATGGTTCATCCAGCACGAGCAATTCCGGCCGGTATGCGAGCGCGATGAGGAGCCCTGCTCGTGCTTTCTGTCCCTTCGACAGCGTCTTGATTTTCGCCGTCGCGTCGAGCGCGAACGCCCCGCGCAACTCCTCGGCATACGCATCGTCCCATCGCGGATAGAACGCACGCTGATAGCGAATCAGCTCCTCAACGCGCATCCATCCGGGAAGATCGTTCTCCTCGGAAAGATAGCCGATGCGCGACAGGACGCCGACCGGATCGGCCACCGGATCGAGGCCGAAGACGCGCACCGAACCACTCTCCGCTCGCAGCGAACCGAGAATGTGTTTGATGAGCGTCGTCTTGCCCGCTCCGTTTGCGCCGACGAGTCCATAGACTCCGCCGCGCCCCACCGACAAGCTCACCGAGGCCAGAGCGGTGCTGGCGCCGAAACGACGCGTCAATGCTGAGACGGTGATTACCGATTCACTCACATCAACGACCGTTCTGAAGAGAAAGCCGATGCAGACGATGCATCGGGACCGACGCCGGGGGATGAGAGAGTCTAGCGACTTTCGCTTCGTGCCGGAGAAGCGAGCATGGCCGTGCCATACTCCGCCGACGATGAAAGCTCTCTTGTGGATTCTCCAGGCCGCGCTTGCACTGCTCTCCCTCGCGGGAGGAGCCTACAAGATCTTTGCGTTCGATGAGCTCGCGAAGATGCCGGCGACCGGCGCACTCTCGCGCGGCGAATGGGGCGCGCTTGGCGTGTTCGAGATGGTGTGCGGGATCCTGCTGATCGTGCCGGCCATCACGAAGTGGAAGCCGGGATTGACTCCGCTCGCTGCTGCAGCCCTTGCGCTGGAAAGTCTGGCGCTCGCGGTGGTGTACGCACGCTACTCACTGAGCCTGACCGCCACCAACCCGCTGGTCTGGGTCGTTGCGATGGCAGTGATGGCGGTGTTCGTGGCATGCGGACGATACGCGTTCAGGCCGCCGGCCTGAACGCTACGTGCTTCAGCCCCGCCTTGCCGCTTCGATGGTGGCAATGTCGATCTTCTTCATTGTCATCATCGCTTCGAAAGCGCGCTTTGCTTCATCGCCACCAGCCGTGACCGCGTCGGTCAGCGCGCGCGGAGTGATCTGCCAGGAGAGACCCCAGCGGTCCCTGCACCAGCCGCACTGGCTTTCCTCGCCGCCGTTGCTGACGATCGCATTCCAGTAGCGGTCCGTCTCTTCCTGATCGTCGGTCGCGATCTGAAACGAAAATGCCTCGCTGTGTTTGAACGCAGGTCCGCCGTTGAGACCGATACAGGGAATGCCGAGCACGGTGAACTCCACCGTCAGCACATTGCCCTTCTTGCCGTCCGGATAATCACCGGGCGCCTCGTGAACAGCGGTCACTTCACTATCCGGAAACGTGGCGGCGTAGAAGCGCGCTGCCTCGAGCGCGTCCTTGTCGTACCAGAGACAAATCGTGTTCTTTGGTTTCATGCTCATATGCTCCCTTACTAAGATTTCACTCGCAATAACAGCGGCATCGGCTTGTCGGGCGCGGCGGTCGCGATCTCGCGGCTGAAGCGCAGCGTCGTGCCATCGAACGTCCAGCCGCCGTCGCTGCAGCGCGACGTGGTTTCGATCGACTTTCCCTCGCGGACGCGCAGCGCATTCGCGGTCGCCTCGCGCTCTGCACGATAGCGGAACGCGCGGCGCCAGACCGATGTGAGGTCCGTTCCCAGCTCATTCGCGCGCGCGTTCACATCGCACGTGGTGACGTTGAACAACTCTTCCGCGATTCGCCGATCGTTTTCAACCGACGCCGCGAGCCACTTCGTCGGAAACAGACGCGCGCCGTCCTTCCAGTAATCGGCCGTTTGGTATTGAAACGATTCGAGCAGCGGCCGCACGCTGTCGCGCTCCCGCAGCTCGCCGATCCACGCCGGCGCGGGCAGCGGCATTTTCCACGCGACCGCGTTGATCATTCGCGCCGTCGTCAACGCGGCAGTCTGCGCCATCATCTGCGGATGTCCGTCGAGAGAACGGGCGACGTTCCACGCTGCGTGCAGCTCTTCCCATGCGGCCGGATTTTGTGCGCGCGCTTTCGCCAGTGCGCTCGCGACGAGCGCCCGCGAGGCCGTCAGCTCGACGGTGCGCATTGCCTCCGTGTCAGCGTTGCCAATTCCGTCGTAGCGCTTCCAGACGATCGGCTCGCGCAGCAGCAAGTCGCGGATGGCGGAGACCTCGGGCAGCGCAGGCGGCTCGCCGATAGTCAGCTCGCCGCGCGCGATCTCGCGCCGCACGAACTCGTCGATCGCTTCGTTCTTCGGCAGTGCGTTGGCGAGCGCCGCCAGCTTCACCGACGCCGCGTTCGCCTGCAGCGGCGGAAAGCGATCGGCAACAGCGCCGAGAGATTCCATCCCGCCCGGCCACGCCTTCGCGCCCGAAGTGGCCACAGCATCCGGCGTGCGAAACCACGAGACGATCCAGACGACGAGCGCGATTGCCGCCGCGACGATCAGCACTTTCTTCATCGCACGAATTCTCTCCGCGGCCGCCTGACAGCTCGCACCTTTCCGCTGCGGCCTCCTCCGCAGAAGAACCGATCGCCGCCATCGGACTCGAGTCCCGACACGTTCACTCCCGCCGGCAATTCGAGACTTTCCAGAACTTCTCCCGATTGAGGATCGATTCGCCGCAGATCGCTCTCGTCGCCTTCCCACGTACCGTGCCAGAGCTCACCGTCGACCCACGTGACTCCGGTGACGAAGCGGTTCGACTCGATAGTGCGAAGAATCGCGCCTGTTCCCGGATCGACCTGATGGATTTTCCGATCGCGATACTGCCCGACCCAGAGCGTTCCTTCAGCCCACGCCAGTCCCGAATCACCGCCGCCGCCCGGCGCCGGAATCGTCGCCAGCACGCGGCCGCTCTTCGGATCGATCTTCTGAATGCGATCCTCGGCGAGCTGAAAAAGGTGCTGGCCGTCGAATGCCGTTCCCGCATGCGCAGCGACGTCGATCGAGCGCAGCGTCTCTCCGCTCGCCGGATCGAACGCGGTCAACTTGTCGCCGGCAGCGATCCAAACCTGCTCGCCGTCATACGTGACGCCATGCACGCTGTCGATTCCCGGAAAAGGTCCGTACTCCTTCACGATTTCGGCCTCTGTTCGTTTCATGACGTCGATCCTAAATCGCTCGGCAGCGGAGCGGGGAGTAACAACGTCGTCGTGAATCCCGGCAGCGGCGGCGTCATCCACCGGCGCGCTCGCCCGCGACCGAATGACTGCACCTTGCCCGCGGCAGCAAGCGCATCGATTGCTCGCTGCACGCTGCGCTGACTCGTTCCAAGTGCCAGTGCGAGAGCGGAGCTCGACCACGATTCACCGTCGGCGAGAAACGCGAGCAATGTCGCATGTTCTTCTTCGACCGGACGCGCCAGCACGACGACCTCGCGTGCGATGCGCGGTGCGAGCACGAAGCCTCGCTTTGTTGCGCTGACGTTCGCCACGGCGCGAAGCGCTTTGCGAAGCCGTCCGATCTCGACTCGCAATCGCGCGCGATGCGATTCATCGGCGTGCTTCGCTCCGAATGCCCGCGCTACGAGTGCGTCGCGCGACACGTCTCCCGGCCACGCTTCGCCGAGCGCACGCGCGAGTGCGAACAACACCGGCCGGCTCGCGAGCGAGATCACCGCACCCGATTCACGCACTACATGACGACAGGCGTCGACGACGAACGCGTTCGACGCCAGCAACGCTTCGACGTCTTCCAGCAAAAGCGGCCGCTCGTCGCCACTCGCAATCAGTCGCGCGGCGGGTGTGCTGAGGATGAGCAGCGCGCTGTCGACCTCCGCCTGCAGCGCCGGGATGTGTGCGTCGTGCGCTGCGCGTTCGGCTCGAGCGAGTGCGGCGCGCGCCGTCTTCGTCCGCAGTCGGCGCATCGCGATCCCGGCAATCACCAGTTCGTGCGCCGTCCTCGACGCCGGAGGAAACGGCGCCGGATCGAGCTCAGCGAGCGTCCGTTCGGCTTCGTCGAGCTGTCCGATGAGGAGAAGGCGGCGCACTTCGAGATGGCGTGCATGCGCGGCGTTCAGCAGATCACCGTGCTCCTCGAGCGTCGTGCGCGCAGCGGCTAGTGCGTTAGCACGCCAGCCGAGGTCGCGCGAGACGAGCGCGATCTCGGCTTCGGCGACGACACAGCGCGCGCGAGCCACGGCCTCCTTCGGACCGAAGGCACGCGCGGCGCGTCGCAGGAGAACCTTCGCGCGAGCGAGATCGCCGAGCTGTGCCATCGCAATGCCGCGAAGCGCGAGCGCAGGCGCGTCGTCGCGCAAGGCGACGCGATTCAGAGCGCCGAGTGGATCACCGGCGGCCAGTGCGCGCGCCGCGGCAGTGATCAGCGAGTCCATCGGAATCCCGCCACACTTGTCACTCCCATCGTTCGAGGCTCCGGTCGCAATCTATCGCACGTCGTATCGACAACGGTACGGACGACGACGAACAGACAAGGGAGAAAACGATGACGACTCACACGACCGGGACACGGGAAGAATGGCTGGCGGCGCGGCTCGCGCTGCTCGATGCGGAGAAGGAGCTGACGCGGCGCAGCGACGAGCTGGCGCGACGACGCCAGGAGCTGCCATGGGTTCGCATCGACAAGAACTACACATTCGCGAGCGATGAAGGGAACGTGTCGCTGGCAGATCTCTTCGGAGGTCGCTCGCAGCTCCTCGTCTATCACTTCATGTTCGGGCCGGATTACAGCGCCGGCTGTCCGTCCTGCTCGTCGATCGCCGACGGATTCAACGGCGTCGCCGTCCACCTCGCGAATCACGACGTCGCGCTCGTCGCGGTGTCGCGCGCGCCGATCGCGAAGCTGCAGGCGTACAAGCAGCGGATGGGCTGGAGCTTTCCGTGGGCGTCCTCGGTCGACCGTGACTTTAACTTCGATTTTAACGTCTCGCTCACCGAGCAGCAACAGCGCGATGGCGTCGAATACAACTATCGCCGCGAGGCCTCGTGGACGTTGCGCGGTATCGGCGACTCACTGACGAAAGACGGCGAGGGACCTGTCGCCGAGCTTGCGGCGACGACCGGAACCGATGTCGCCACGTACACACGCGAGCGGCCGGGGATGAGCGCCTTCGTGCTCGAGGACGGCGTCATCTACCACACCTACTCCACCTATTCGCGCGGAGTGGACGGACTCTGGGGCATGTACCAGTGGCTCGACCGCGCACCGAAAGGCCGCAACGAGCAGGGCATTTGGTGGCGCCGTCATGACGAGTACGACACGGCGCAGTCGAACTGCTGCGCGGCCACGGCGTAGTCAAATGATGGAGAGTTCACGAGCCATGACTTCCGAGCGAGCTTTCTTCAGTGCGTCGGCATTGCTGTTCGCCGCCAGCACGACGATGACGATCGTGTCGTGCGCATCGATGACCGCGATGGGAGGCATGCCGATGCCTGGCGGCTGGACGATGTCGATGACGTGGATGCGGATGCCGGGACAAACGTGGCCTGTCGCCGCGACGTCGTTCCTCGGCATGTGGCTCGTGATGATGATCGCGATGATGTTGCCGTCGCTGGTGCCGATGTTGTCGCGCTATCGCGAGGCGACCGGCATCACGCGCCGGTCGCGCCTGAATGGGCTGACTGCCGTGGTCGGCGTCGCGTACTTCGTCGTCTGGACGATGCTCGGAATCGCAATCTTTCCGCTGGGTGTAGCGCTGGCGACGGTCGTGATGCAGCGGCCGTCGCTGGCGCGCGCCGTTCCGATCGCGATCGGTGTGGTCGTGCTGCTCGCGGGCGCGCTGCAGTTCACGTCATGGAAAGCGCGTCATCTTCGCTGCTGCCGCGAGTCACCCGGCCGCACGTTGCCGGCAAACAGCGGCGCGGCCTGGAAACACGGCCTCCGCCTCGGCCTCCACTGCATCTACTGCTGCGCCGATCTGACCGCGATCCTGCTCGTCACCGGTGTCATGGACCTGCGCGTGATGGCTGTCGTGACGGCAGCCATCACTGTCGAACGTCTCGCACCGGCCGGTGAGCGCGCTGCGCGAGGCATCGGAGTCGTGGTGATCGGCGCAGGGTTGTTGCTGATCGGGCGGGCGGTCGGGTTGCGATGACGCTTAGTCGCTGCGCAATCGCGTGCTGCCGTTCGTCACCCAGCGATACGGAATCTCTTCCGAGTCCCACGGCAGACGATAGTGATCCGGATCTTCGTGGTGGTAGGCGCGCGACGGATAGTTGAGCATCAGCGCATCGGTTCCGCCGACGTTCTGCACTCCGTGCCACACGCCGATCGGAATGTGCAGGAATGCGGGACGTGCATCGCCGGCGTGCAACTCCATGATGCGTCCGTGAGTCGGGCTTTCTTCGCGGCCATCGTAGAGAACGACTTTCAGATGTCCGTGATTGACGAAGAGCCGATCGATCGTCTGCGCGTGACAGCTCCACGCGCCGATCGCGCCGGCGTAGAGACGCGATTGATACACGTGCACGATCGGCAGTCCGCTCGGGTCCCACTCCGGACGATACGTCTCCGTGATCACGCCGTGGTCGCGCGGCACATGCAGCACTTCGTGAACCGACACGCCGTCGATCGGCTGTTGAATGAACTGCCACTCCTTCGTAACCAGCTGGCTGTCTTTGCGTGCTGCCGTCAGCATGCTTCCTCCCGGACGTTCCTACAGTCCTTTGTAACGCCGGATGGCATCGATCGATTCGCTGCTAAATCGAAGGCGGGTCCGCATCCGCCGCGCTGTCTGCCGGAGGAAGCCGCGCAGCAGCTCGCGATACGACCAGCTCTCCATCAGATTGCTGCGCTCGGTCACGGCGTGTGCGAGCAGGTGGACCTCGAGGTCGCGATCGGCAGCGATGCGCGCCGTCCATTCTTCCTGCTCGCGATGAGGCCGCGTGCGGTAAACGTCACGCCTCACGCTCGCCGGAAACTTGATTCCGGTCAGACGCGGAACGAACGTCAGCGCCGCTCCCGATGCTGCCGCGCGACGCCAGAGCTCGACGTCGGGAGGGGTCGTGCCGAGCTCGCGATAGTCGCGCCATCCGCCGATCCGTTCCGTCAGACTTCTGCGATGCATCACGCAGAGCGGCGGAGCGTAGGCGCCGAGCTCCGGCTGCGGAATGAGCAGCCAGCCCGATTCGCCATCCGACGGCACCATCAGACAGAGCGAATGCGCGAGGTCCGCGTCACTCGATTGCAGCGCGTCGACCATCGCGGCGAGATGATGCGGCAGCCAGAGATCATCGTGTCCGTGGTAGGCGATGATCTCGCCGCGAGCTTCGCGCAGTCCCACGTTGTTGGGACCGCTCTGATGGCCGCTGTTTTCCGGAAGCGCGATCCAGCGAATGCGCGCGTCGCCGGACTCCGCGGCTACCTGCGCGGAATCGTCGGTGCAGCCGTCACCGATGACGAGCAGCTCGAGATCAGTGAACGTCTGCCGCAACACGCTGGAGATCGCGTAGCGGAGGACGCTGCTCCAGTTGTACGTCGGAAGGATGACGGTGACGCGCGGCACACCGACAGCTTAACGGTCTGCCGCGCGCACAGCCGGGAGGATGACGATCAGTTGACTTCCTGGAAGTAGCAGCGAGTGAGGGTGCAGCCCGCGGCATCGGTGACCTTCACGCAGACGAAGTAGTAGCCGGCCGCGGTCGGAGTGCCGCTGATGAGGCCGCTGCTGTTCATCGTCACACCCGGCGCGAACGACCCGGAAGAGACGGACCACGTGTACGGCGCGGTGCCGCAACAGGCGTGGAGCTGAAGACTGCCGGCCGTGCCGACGGTCCACCCGCCGAGTCCTTCCTCGAGGATGTCGAGAGTGCCACACGACGGATACGCGAACGGTGCGACGATCAAAAGCAGGATCGAGAGAATAAGAACTTTTTTCACGCAGACGCTCCTTTCAGTACTGGCGGATAGCGGTAAGGGATTCAATATACGTCCGTCGACGCGAAAGAAGAAAGGCCGGTTTTAGGAAAGGCGGAAATGCTGTTACGGCAGGAAGGCGGCGGGCTCGAGACTAAGCAAACGATCCGCCCCGCCCCCGATGGCGCACTTCCTGAAAAACCTCCAGCCATGCACATGGAGGCGATCGACTCAGAAGCGATTCGCAAGGTCGGCTACGACGACGCGAATCACATTCTGCGTGTGACCTTCAACAACGGCAGGACTTACGACTATCTCGATTTCCCTCCCGAAGAGCACTTCCGCTTCATGAACGCCGAAAGCCGCGGCGCTTACATGAATCAGGTCATCAAGCTCGAGTACGAATGCCGCGAAGTCGAGGAGTGAGTGGCATCATGCGGCTCGCATGAATCGTGAGACTGCACAGCGGCTCGTCGAGCGGCGCGAACGAGGAGTGATCCGCCACGCGAGCTCGGTTTATGGCGCATCACTCGAAGGCATTCCTCTCACCGTCTGGCTTCCCGACACGGGCGACGTCGAGATCGTCGTTCTCGCTTCCATTCATGGCGACGAAGCAGAGACGACGGTCGTCGTTTCGGAAGCGCTGCGATGCATCCCGCGCGGCGATTTGCGCGCCGCGGTCATTCTTTGCGGCAACCCCGACGGAATGCTGCGCGGAACGCGCGGCAATGGACGCGGCGTCGACCTGAATCGGAACTTTCCGACGTCGAACTGGAGTCGCGATCCGGTCTGCTACAAGACTCGGGCGAACGATGCGCGCGACATCGCCCTGAGTCCTGGCGTCGAACCGTCATCGGAGCCGGAAACGCGCGCGCTGCTCGCGCTCCTCGAACGACTAAATGCGCGCGCTGTCGTCAGCCTTCACGCCGCACTCGCCTGTGTCGACGATTCCGGCGGCTCGCACCTCGGCCGCCAGCTCGCCGCGCGTTGCGCGCTCCCGCTCATCACCGAGATCGGCTACCCGACGCCCGGTTCGATGGGCACGTGGGCGGCGGAACAGTCATTGACGCTCGTCACGTGGGAGTTCGAAGCGGCATCGCTTTACGACCTCAAAGATCGTCACGTGCCGATCCTCATCGATCTGATGACCGGACGGATCGAGCTCGAAGGCTAGCGATGCACATCCTCATCACCGACTCCGGCGTCGGCGGTCTCTCGGTCTGCGCGTACGCCGAACGGTTCGTGCGCACGCACGGCTTCCGCGAACCGGTGCGACTGACGTTCGCCAACGCCGCTCCCGAAAACGACTACGGCTACAACTCGATGCCATCGCGAGAGGTGAAGCTGCAGACGTTCGATCGCTTTCTCACGAACGTCACCGATCGATTCGCGCCCGACGTCATCTACGTCGCCTGCAACACGCTCTCAGTGCTGCTCCCAGACACTCCGTATTTTCAGCAGCGCGTCATTCCGGTGAAAGGGATCGTCGAGACCGGGGCCGAACTAATGATGCGCGAGCTCGAAGCCGATCCGCGCAGCGTCGCGATCATCTTCGGAACGCAGACGACGATCGACTCCGGCGCGTATCCGCGTTTGCTCGAAGCGCGCGGAGTGGACGCGTCGCGCATCATCAGTCAGGCGTGTCCCGGCCTGGCCGACACGATCTCCGAAGATCGCGAAGGAGCGAGAACGAGAGCAGAGATCGAGCGCTGGGTGCGAACGGCGCTCGACAAGATGCACGACACGAACGCGCCGGTCGTCGCCTGTCTCGCCTGCACGCATTACGGCTATCGGAAGGAGCTCTTCGCGGAAGCGTTTGCCGGCGCCGGAATTCAGGCGACGGTCGTCAACCCGAATGAGCGAGCGGTCGACGATCTGTTCGACGTGCAGGCGGATGTCGATATGAATCGCGAGGTCGCCGTGGAGTTCGTGACGCGCTACACCATTCCCGATGCGACCGTGGAAGCGCTCGACTGGTTTCTGCGCGACGTTTCCCCGCGAACCGTCGAAGCGATGAAGCACTTCGTGCTCGTTCCCGACCTCTTCTGAAGATGCAGGCACGTGATGTGCTCCGGCATCCCGCCATGTTCGATCCCGGCGCGATCTGCCGCAGCAAAGACACCATCGTGAAATGCGCCGACGAAGACGACGGCCGCGTCTGCCGCGTCGTCTCGATCGTACCCGAGCATCGGTGGCGGACGGCCGGCGTTCCCGAGTACAAAGTCGAGCTGGTCGCGCTGCCGGTCACCGCGTTCCGCCGCGAGAACGAGCTCGTCGCTGCAAGCTAACCGGTCGCCGCGATGAAGCGATGCCGCGTGCGCTGCAACGCTCCGGTCGCTTTGCCGTCGCGCATACATTCACGCATCAGCGCGGCGATGTCGTCGGCGTCGACCGGCTTGTAGATGATGCCGCTCACGATCTCGCTTTCGGCCGCGCTCACCGTCTGATCGAGAAACGCGGTGATGATGAAGAGCGACGGGATGCGTGCCTTCGAGCGCATGCGCACGTAATCGAGCACACCCCATCCATCGATGCGCGGCATCATGATGTCGAGGAACATCAGCGCGTACTCGCGCTCCTTCAGCATCGCGATCGCTTCCGGGCCGTTCGACGCGACGTCGCACTCGATTCCCTGGCGCCTGGCGAGCGTTTCGAAGAGTCGCCGGATCGACGCATCGTCATCGGCGATCAGCATTCGCTTGCCGGCATACGGCGAGGAAACGACCTTCGGTTCCGACACCTCGACGATCTTTCTTTCAGGCGGTGAAAGCACCATCGTCGGCGTCGCCGGCAGCGGCGTGCGAGTCAGCCGCGGCAACGTCTGCTCGAGCGCGGTGGCGAGCTCGGCGGCCGAGTTGAAACGACGCTCGCGATCTTTCTCCAGACACCTCGCGATGATGGTCGCCAACTCCTTCGGCAGATCGGGACGGACGCTGGCGAACGGCGTCGGCTCGTCGCGACAGATCGCCAGCAGCAGCTCGGTTCCGGTGGTCCCATGAAACGGCAGCGTGGCGCCGAGCGCCTGATACAGCATCACGCCGAGGGAGAAGATGTCGGTGCGCGCGTCGATCGGTTTGCCGAGCGCCTGCTCGGGCGACATGTACTCGAGCGTGCCGATGACCATCCCTGCTTCGGTTTGAAACTGACCGCGCGCCGCCTCGCCCGTCTGCTTCGCGATTCCGAAGTCGAGCACCTTCACGCGGTGACCGGCGATCATCACGTTGTCGGGTTTGATGTCGCGATGGATGATGCCCTGCGCGTGCGCTTCGGCGAGGGCGCCGGCGATGTCGCGCGCGATGCGGACGATGTCGTAGTCCGAGAGGTCACGGCTCCTGATCGCAGCACCGAGCGGCTTTCCATCGACGAACTCCATCGCGAGGTAGAGACAGCCGGCGTGTTCTTCGATCGCGTGCACGGTTGCAATCGACGGGTGATTGAGTCGCGCGGCGATCTGCGCTTCGCGTACGAGTCGCGCGCGCGCTTCGGTGTTCGCCGCGAACTCCTGCGGCAGGATCTTGATCGCGACCATGCGCAGCAAACGCGTGTCTTCGGCGAGCCACACTTCGCCCATCCCGCCGCTGCCGAGGAGACGCAGAAGTCGAAACGCACCGAGCTGCTGATTTTCGCGCGCGATGCTCATGGAGAGTCAGCCATTGCTGACCGGGCGCGTTATGCAAATCAGCAGCCGACTCTTCAGAGCGGCGGCGCGGCAGCCCGCCGATATGCGCCCGGCGCAACGCCGAGCACCCGTTTGAAGGCGCGGTTGAACGCGCCGTCCGAGTCGTAGCCGACGGAGTTCGCGATGTTCAGAATTTTCCGTTCCGGATCGCGCAGCAGCCGGCTCGCTTTGTACATCCGCCAGCGCGTCAGGTACTCCAGCGGTGATTCGCCGACGAGCTGTTTGAAGCGCAGCGCGAACGCGGCGCGCGACATTCCGCCGCGACGCGCCAGCTCTTCGACGGTCCACGGATGATCGATCTCCTCGTGCATCACGCGCAGCACTTTGCCGACCTGCGGATCGGCGACGGCGCGAAGCCAGCTCGACGTGCAGCCGCCGTGCTGCGACATATGAAAGCGGATCGCCTGCAGAAAGAAGACGTCGACCAGACGATTCACGACGATCTGCGAGCCGGCCGCATCTTCGGCGATCTCGCCGGCCAGCAGACGGATGGTCGTCTGCAGCGCGGATGACTGCGGATCGTCGGCGCGAATGTGAATGAATGCCGGCAGCAGCTCGATCATCGACTGGCTCGCGGCCGGATCGAATTGAAAGCAGCCGCTGATCATCGACGTCGTTCGTCCGCCGCCGCCGAACTGCACGTGCGCGCCGCGGCCTTCGCTGCTCCGGCATGCGACCACTTCGTCGAGCGACATCAGCGCGGAGTCTTCTTCATCGCGCAGCGAGTAGGCGACGCCGCGCGGCAGCAGGAAGCAATCGCCTCCGGCGAGCGAGACCGGCTTTTCAATTCCGTCGACGCTGAGCCAGCAGTGGCCGCGAACGACCATGCCGAACGACGCATGTCCGGAAGGAAAGCTGATGCCCCATGGCGCCGATGCATCCAGGCGTCCGTAGAGCACGTTCTCAGCCTGAAGCGCGGTGAAGACGTCTGCGACCGGATCCATTGTCATTTGCTCCTGTTTGGACGAATGGTGCGTAAATCGAGAGTTTTAGCGATTGAGCGTCTCGTTCTCTGGACCTATTGTGCATCAGGAAAAGGAGAAAGCAAATGAGTGACTCGACAAAAACACAATCCGGAGCCGGCAAATGGCTCCTCATCGCGCTCTGGTCCGCGCAGGTTCTTCTCGCCGTCGCATTCGGAATGTTCGGCCTGATGAAGCTCACCACGCCGATTGCACAGCTGGCGAAGAACCTTCCATGGGTCGCCGACTACGCGCTGCTCATCCGCTTCATCGGCCTCAGCGAAGTCGCCGGTGCGATCGGACTCCTGCTGCCGGCGGTGACGCGCATCGCACCGGTGCTGACGCCGATCGCCGCTTCGGGACTCGTCGTCATCATGGTTCTGGCGTTCGCGTTCCACGTCGCGCGCGGCGAGTTTTCCGGCTTGCCGTTCGTCACCGCACTCGGCGCGATTGCCGCGTTTGTGGCGTGGGGGCGCTTCGGCCGCGCCGCGATCTCCGCGCGCGGAACCGCACCGGCCACTCTTCGCTCCGTCACCGATTGAGAAGGAGAACGAACGTGAACAGCAGAAAAACAATCCTCGTAATCGGTGCGACCGGCGCACAGGGCGGCAGCGTGGTGCGCGCGCTGCTCGAGCGCGGCTCGTTCAACGTCCGCGCATTCACGCGCAAACCCGATTCGCCGGCGGCGCTCGAGCTAGCGAGTCGCGGCGTCGAGCTCGCGGTCGGCGATCTCGATGACCGCGACAGCATCGCGGCCGCGCTCGACGGCGTGCACGGCGTCTTCGGTGTCACGAATTTCTGGGAGCACTTCGAGAAGGAAGGGGAAGAGGGACGCAATCTCGTTCGCGCGGTCGCCGACGCGAACGTGCAGCACTTCGTTTTCAGCACGTTGCCGGCGGTCGAGAAAGCAACGGGCGGCGCGCTGCACAGTCCGCATTTCGACATCAAAGCGGAGCTCGAGGAGTACGCGCGCGCTCTCTCCATTCCGGCGACGTTCATCCACATGCCGATGTATTACGAGAGCTTCACGTCGCTGCTCCGGCCGGAAGGCGACGCATTCACGTTGCGCATACCGCTCGGCACGACTCCGCTGGCGATGATGGCAGTGAGCGACCTCGGCTTCATCGTTGCGCGCGTGTTCGAACAACGCGATGCGTTCATCGGGAAAACACTTGCGCTGGCGGCCGAGGAGCTTCCGGTGGCGCGATATGCGGAGTTGCTGAGCGGGGTAATCGACGCGGATGTTCGATACGAACACCTTCCGCGCGAAACGTTCGCGTCGCTCGGCTTTCCGGGCGCGGCCGATTTCGCCGACATGTTCGAGTTCTACCGCGCGCACATGCCCAGCCGCGCGGAGAGCATCGCGACGTGGCGCGCGATCGCGCCGGAGCTGCAGCAATTCGAGACGTGGGCGGTGCGCAATCAGCAGAAGCTGCGGCTCGCGCTCGGCGTCCGCGAAACGGTGGGAGCGTGAAATGAGATACGCATCGATTGCTCTGCTGATGTTGGTCCTCGCCGGCTGTGCCACCGATTCGAATTCCGACAGCGCGCTGTACGTCCCGCTGGTCGGACGCGCGATCGAGCAGCGAGAATTCGCCGGCACCTGGAACGGCGCGGTCACGTTCGATGACGCGCATCACAACCTCGATTCGCGCGTGACGTTCGCGATCGTGCCGGGTGAGAGCGACGTCGAGACCGGACGGCTCGTCTTCTCCGCGCCGATGCCGCAGTCGTCGCTTTCGTGGGTGCGCGTTGACGGCCATCGCATGCTCGGCGCCGTTCCGCCGCAATTCGATCGCGACTGCGCGTGCACGGTTTACACGACGTTCGAAGGGAAGCTGACCGGTGAAGTGATCACCGGACGCGTGCAACGCGTCGAGAATCGGAGCCGCGTCGTGACCGGAACGCTGCTCGTTTCGCGGTCACCGTAGCGCGTTCACGCGACACGTTCCTGGACCGACAGCTCCACGCGGTTGCGGCCGTTCTCCTTGGCGCGATAGAGGAGCTCGTCCGCGGCCGCGATGGCGGCTTTCGCGTCGTGTTCCTTCGTGACGCAGACGCCGAGGCTGATCGTGACGTGGAGACCGTCGGCGATGGAGGAGAGGTCGAGCTGTTCGACGGCGGCGCGCAGTCGCTCGGCGATCTCGCCCGCATGTTCCGGCGTCGTTGCGCCGCGCAGCACGATGAGGAATTCTTCGCCGCCGACGCGGCCGATCTGATCGGGCGTGCGGAGCGTGAGACGGCATGTACGCGCGACCCGCTTCAGGATCTCGTCGCCGGCGCCGTGTCCGTGTGCGTCATTGATCCGCTTGAAGCCGTCGATGTCGAGCATGATCAGCGCGATCGGCTGGCCGTTGCGTTGCGCTTCGGCGAGAGCGATCTCGACCGCGGCGAGGATATGTCTGCGGTTGGGCAGGCGCGTGAGGTCATCGGTCATGGCCATCGCACGCATGCGCCGTGTGTTGACCGCCTGCCGCCAGAAGAGCAGGCCGAGCGCAACCGCCAGCAGCGCGGTCAGGATGATGACGGCGAGCTGCAGCTCCTGATTGTGTTCCGCCTCGCGGAGAGCCGCGGCGCGCAGAGCGTTCTCGCGCGCCAGAGCGCGGTTTTCCCGCTCTTTCTTTTCCGCGTCGAACTCGATCCGCAGCCTTGACGCGAGCTCGTCGCGCCGCGCGAGGGCCAGCTCGTTCTGTAACGCCTCGTGGCGCTTGCGGAAGACGTAGGCGTTCCGCCAGTCACCGAGCTGCTCGTAGATGAGCGCTGTCTCGTCGGCGTTCTTTTCCAGAAAGCGGGTGTTCTTTTCGTTCTCGAAGTACGCGCGCGCCGCTTCGAGGTCGCGCAACGCCGCCTCGAAACGGCCGAGTCTTCGGTACGCGCTGCCGCGGAACTGCTGTACGAAGGCGATGTTGCCGATGTCTTTCCTGCTTTCGTAGAAAGCCATGGCGGCGTCGAAGTGCGGCAGCGCCTCTTTCAGCCGGCCCTGTTTCATGAGTGAGGAGCCGAGAGCGCGGCGCGTGTAGATGATGTCCTTCTCCGACTTCAGCGCTTCGAATTCCGCGAGGGCTCGTCGATAGTGGAGCTCGGCCGCCGCCTGATTTCCTTTGCTCTCGAACGTGCTGGCGATGTTGTAGAAGGTGTCGGCGACGTCGCTCGGCAGCCCGAGCTTTCCGTATCCGACGACGAGCTGCCGGTAATACTCGATGGCACGGTCGTACTGCGCTACTTTCGTGTCGGCGTAGACGTTCGCCATCAGCGTCAGCGCATCGAGTCGTCCCTTTTCGTCGCCCATGCTCGCGCTGATGCGATAGGCGGATTGAAGGTTCGAGAGCGCATCGGCCATCGCGCCGCGGTTGTATTCGAGAAAGGCGAGGCTTGCGCGCGCGTCTGCTTCGCCCGCGCCGTTCCGCGCTTTCGCAGCCCAATCGGCCGCTGCCGCGTAATCGGCTTCCGCATCGCGCGACTTTCCTTCGAACTGCAGGGCGTTGGCTCGGCAGATGTAAAGCTTCGATTTCAGCGCGGCGCTCTTCGTCTGCTCCGCGATCGCCATCGCGTCCGCGAAAAATCGATACGCCGCGGGCGGCTCATCAGCCCATGTGCATTCGAGAGCGAGAGCCAGTCCGCGAACGAGCGGATCGGTCGCCGGCGTGATCGTCCGATTGACGGCGTCGAGGAGTTGCCGCGCCTTCGGCTTGTCCGTCTTGCGAACTCGTTCCGCCTCGGCGAGCATTCTGTTCTGCTCGCGCGAGTCCATCGTTTGCGCGTGCGCGGAGCAGAGCACGCCGGCGAACAGCGCCACGAGGAGAAACCGCTCGGACCGCATGAGTGAGGAAGTGTCTCATGCGACTGCACGTGCGACAGTTACTTCGCGCGCCGGATCGCTTCGAGCTTCGCGACCTGCTCCGCCGTCAGCGTGTTTTTGATCCGCACGAGCAGCGCGAGGTGCGCCCGTTTGATCTCGCGCTCCAGCGCCATGATCCCGGTCGGCCCGCTCGAGGATCTTCGTCTCGTCGGCCGGCGATTGCTGGAGCAGCTGCATCATCTTTCCGGTCTGTTCCTGCAGGTCGCGACCGAGCGCCGACGTCTCTTCCGAATGGATGACGCGTCTTTCCGCCGACTCATGGCCGTCGGCGACGGAGCTGACGTCGTAAGAACGAATCGCAGCTCGCGCAGCCAGCGGCTTCGCTGCCGGGCAGCGGCGGTTCTCCGAACAGCCACGTCTTCAGCGTCGATCGTCCATCGAATCGTGCCTTTCCATCGAAGATCTTCAAGTACGTCTCCTGCAGCACGTCCTCCGCGTCTTCCGCGTCACGCCGGCACAACCCGAGGGCCATGCAAAGCTCGCCGGGTGAAGCTGCGCGAGCTGCTGTTCCAGATCGGCTCGGTTCACCACGGCCGCTCGTCTTCCATTCTCCGCTCGCTCTCGCCGATGAAGGACTTCCCGCTCCGATCGTCTTCGTGACGAATGTTCTGCAGCTCTCCGAAGATCAGACCCGCGCGTTGATCGCGATGATTCAGACCCGCGACGCCGCGCTGCAGCCGATCGCGGCGAAGGTTCACGCCGATCAAGGAAGCGCTCGGTCTCCTCGAATCGCCGAATCCCGACGCCCGATCAGCGCGAGCGGCTGCAATTCATCAGACAGGCCGCGCGGGTCGAGCCGGTCCTTCCGGCCTTCAGGGCGGTTGGATTGCTGTAAATCGATGTGGCAGACGCACCACGCTCGCGACGCGATCGCGGATACACTGCGCGGCGCATATGGTTGCCCCACGGGTGTCTGTTGTACTGCCGGTCTGGAACGGCGAACGATTTCTGGTACGCGCGATCGAGAGCGTGCTGGCGCAAACCTTCACCTCGCTCGAACTGCTGGTCATCGACGACGGATCGACCGACGAGACTGCCGCGATCGCGCGCGGATTCGCCGCGCGTGACGCGCGCGTCGTCGTCGTCACGCGCGAGCACGGCGGTGTCGCGCAGGCGCTGAACGCCGGCATCGCCGCCGCGCGCGGGCAGTACATCGCGCGGATGGATGCGGACGACGTCTCGTTCCCGTCGCGGTTGCAGAGACAGATCGAGTTTCTCGACGCGCGGCCCGATTGCGTCGCCGTCGGCACGGCGGTCGAGATCATCGACGAGATCGGCGAGCACGTCGGCACGAAGACGTTCGCCGAGACGCATGACGAGATCGAATCGGAGCTGATCGGCGGCACGTCGGCGATCGCACATCCGACCGTTCTCGCGCGTCGCGACGCGCTCGTCGCCGTCGGCGGTTACGAGCTCGATCGTTATCCGAGCGAGGATTACGACCTCTGGATTCGTCTCGTCGAAAAGGGACAGCTCGCAAATCTGCGCGAGCCGCTGCTCGCGTATCGCCGGCACCGTGGAGCGATCGGCGTGCGGCATCACGACTGGCAAATGTCGATGGGCGCGATGATCAACAGCAGGGCGCGTGCGTCGCGCGGATTGCGGCCGCTCGCGGTGAGGCCGCCGTAGACGCTGACGAATCACGTCGCGCGCTATCACCTCGACTGCGCGCGCATCGCGCTGTTCGGCGTTCCTCGC
>JAOBAU010000144.1 GCA_025463165.1 Acidobacteriota bacterium
AGTGACGCCAATGGCGATGTTCTCAAAATCGATGAACAGCGCAATTTTGCGTTCGTTGTTGTTCATGCTTCTCGGCGGGGACGACGAAATCTCATCGTCGTTCGCATTGGCATCGGCGGCATCAAAGACCGGCTTGCGGGTCATGTTGTAACCGGCGCAGTGTAGCGCATGTGGCGCACGCTACAATCGCCCGCCGTGAAGTCCTACCTGACGCTTGCGCGCCCGTTCACGCTGTTGCCGCCGCTGTTCGGCATCATCTCCGGCGCCATCTGCGCATGGGGCTCGGCGCACAATCCCGATCCGTCGCGCACGCTGACGCTCTCCGTGATCCTGACGGTCGTGCTCGGCTCGCTCTGTGCGTCGTTCCTCAACGCCGCATCGAACGCCATTAATCAGATTTACGACCTCGAGATCGATCGGATCAACAAGCCGAACCGGCCGCTCGTCACCGGCGAGCTGTCAATCGCGCAGGCGTGGAAGTTCACCTGGCTCCTGTACGCGCTGGCAATCGTTCCGACGTGGTGGGTAGTCGTTTTTCCGTACACGACGTGGGGCCAGAAATTCGCCGCCCCGCTGCCGGCGCACGAATGCTTCTTCATCTACATCGCCGGGATGATCTTCACGTTCATCTATTCGGCGCCGGCGTTCGGCCGGACGAAGCGTCATGCGATCGGTGCGAACGTGACGATCGCGATTCCGCGCGGCTGTCTGTTGAAAGTCGCCGGCTGGACGATGGTCGGCCGCGCGCTCGTCGCCGAGCCCTGGTACATCGGCTCGATCTTCATGTTGTTCCTGGTCGGCGCCGCATCGACGAAAGACTTCAGCGACATCGAAGGGGATGCCGCCGGCGGCTGCAGAACGCTGCCGATCCGCTTCGGCGTGCGCAATGCTGCATACATGATCGCGCCGTTCTTCATCTTTCCCTGGCTGCTGATGCCGATCGGCGCGATGAACGGAATCCTGACCGGCAATCGCAACGTGCTGATCGGACTCGGCATCGGTCTCGCGATCTGGGGCGCGTACACGGCGTGGCTGCTGGTGAGAAATCCGGATGAGCTGACGTCGACGGAGAACCATCCGTCATGGCGTCATATGTATTTGATGATGATGACCGCGCAGATCGGCTTCGCCGCCGCGTATCTGATCTAATCGCTCCGTGCTCTCCCTCGAACCCGAGCTCGTCGAGCTGCAACGTCGCGGCGAGAGTTGCTCGCTACTCATCGCCATCGAGCGCGGAGAGATCTTCCCGATCGGCCTCGAGCTGCGCGCCGCCGCGTATGTCGCGGTCGCCATGATCATCGGCGGCATCGGCACCTTCATCGCGAAGAACCTCGATCGCATCGGTCCTCTCGCGATTTCCATCGCCCTCGGCATCGCCGCGGCAATCTGCTACATCCCGGCGATCCGCGCGCTGCGCCGCAACGAACCGCGCACGCCGGTCGGCGAATACGTGCTGCTCCTCGGCGCGCTGCTGCTCGCCGCCGACCTCGGCTTCATCGAGAAGATGTTCCATCCGCTCGGCGGTTTGTGGACGCTCCAGCTGTTGTTCATCGCGTTCGTGCACGCCGCCGGCGCGTATGTTTTCAACTCGAAGCTGCTCCTCTCCGCGTCGCTCGCTTCGCTCGCGTCGTGGTTCGGCTTTCAGGCGGGACTCGATCCGATCTTCGCCGATTCGACCTCCGTCAGCGTCGCCTCGAGCGGTCTCGCGGCGGCGATGGCGATCGGCATCTGGCGCGCGATCAACAGCCGGTTCCCGCGGTATCGCGCGTTCGCCGGTACGTTCGACTTCTTCATCGCCAACGTCGCGCTGATCTCCACGATCATCTTCGCGTCGTCGCGCGAGACGCGAACGCTCGGTCTGCTGCTGGCCGTCATCTTCGCGCTGGGTGCAATCGTCTACGGAGTCGGCACGCGCGAGATTTCGTTCGTCGTCTACGGCATCGTCTATGGAGTGATTGCGGTCGGCATCGCCGCGATCCAGCTGAACAGCGGCGTCGCGTTCTTTCTCGCGATTCTCGTCGCGTCGGTTGCCGGGGCGCTGACGCTCTGGTTCGTCCGGCAGTGGATGAGGAGCGCAACGTGAGCCTCTTCCGTCCATCGGCGAGTGAAGAGCGCTGGCTCGCCGCTGCCGATCTGGCTGGCGAACGTAACGTGACCGCAGCCGACACCGGCGGCTGGCGTTCCGCGTCGCTGTTCGCGCGCTGTGCGTTTTTCTTTCTCGGGTTGCTCGCTGCCGGCGCGTTGTTCGGTCTTCTGGCCGCGATGGCCGACTCGGCGAAAATCGCCGGAGTGGTGACCGCCGTCGTTTGCATCACGATCGCCGAGTTCCTGATCACAAAGCAGCAGTTTTTCGGGATGGGCATCGAAGATGCGTTATGGCTGTGTGGCGCAATATCCGTTCTCCCTCTCGTCATCAACGATCACGAGCGCGCCATCGCGGTCGGTCTCGCGGTCGCGTGCGGAGCCGCAGCGTTGCGGCTCAGGAATCCGCTCTTCGCAAGTTTCGCGATCGTCGCCGCCGGATGGCGACTGGCACTCGACGGCGGCTGGCCGCTGGCGAGCACACTTTGCTGGGTCGCCGCGGCGCTCACGTGGCTTGCTCTCAGAAAGAACTTTGTGCGCCCGAGCACTCAACGATTTTGCGCGTGGATGGCGATCGTGCTGCCGCTCATCGCGTATCTCTTCGCGAAGCGCTTCGACTTTGATCCATGGCGCGTCGTCGACGGACACCTGACGCTCGAGTCGATGACGGAGCTCGCCACGCCTGCGATTCTCCTCATCGGCGCGGTCATTACACTGTGGCTCGGCCTGCGCTGGCGGCAGCACGCGCTGCTCCTCGCGTTCGCCCTCTGCGTCATTCTCCTCGGTGTGGAATTGCGCGAGCTTTCAGGGCTTCCGCTCGAAACGAAACTGATTCTCTACGGTGTGATCGTTTTGATTGCATCCACAGTTATCGAGCGGCGTTTGCGCCGCCCGAGCGGGATTACGTCGCTGCCGTTCGGACGCGATTCCGACGCCTGGAAACTGCTGGAGATCGGCACCGCCGCGGCGCTCGCCACCACCTCCCGCCCGCCCGACCACCCGCCTGCCGAAACGGGTGTTGAAACGGGTGGCGGGTCGTTCGGCGGCGCCGGTTCCAGCGGCGGCTTCTGAACTGTTCCACGTGCCACAAAACGTGTGCACAGGCGGGTTGTGTCAGTTTCCGAATCCACTACGCGTCGAAAACGGCCAGTTTTCCGCAGATTCGCGATTGCGCCTCTTTTACGCCCTTTTTTCTTCCGGCAGAGCTCGTTAAATCGTGCGGAAATGCATCGTAAAGGCTGAGGAAAAACGATCTCGAATGCTGCACGGAAAAGCTGTCGAAAAGGATGTGCAAAAGATGCGGAAAAAGCGTGGAAAAGCCTCGGAAAACGCTCGTGAAGCCCTGTGCAAAAAGCTGTGGATAACCTGTCGATT
>JAOBAU010000154.1 GCA_025463165.1 Acidobacteriota bacterium
ACGCTGCGCAATCTGATGGTGCTCGATGGCGGCGAAGCCGCGATCAACGGCACCGCGACGGCCGGCATCGTCTCGCTCGCGAACGGCGGACGGCTGTCGCACGCGATCGCCACCGCGACGAGCATCAAC
Source organism: Acidobacteriota bacterium (assembly GCA_025463165.1). GTDB lineage: Bacteria > Acidobacteriota > Thermoanaerobaculia > Gp7-AA8 > Gp7-AA8 > JAOBAU01. The sequence continues at coordinate 130 of JAOBAU010000154.1, forward strand.
AGGCTTTCGATCATCGCCACGAGCAACATCACCGTCGATCCGAACAGCAGCATCGACGTCAGCTTCCGCGGCCTCACCGGCAACGTCAGCTCGGTCGCCTACACCTACGATCCGAGCACCGGTTTGCCGACGCTCACCGGCGGCGCCAGCTCCTGGAACGGCGGCGCGCACGGCGGAGCCGGCGGTCAGTGGGACGGTCCGGCCACGAACGCGTACGGCTCGCTCTACGATCCGAACGAGCCCGGCGCCGCCGGCTCCATGAACACCACCTGCAGCGTCTGCATCTCCGGCGGCGGCGTCGCGCGCATCAAGGCTCCGTCACTCGTGCTCGACGGCTCGATCAAAGCGAACGGCCAGGCAGCCAGCGGCGCATCCGCGGCTGGCGGCAGCATTCGCGTCGACGCCGACGCGATCACCGGCGTTGGCCAGATTCACGCCGACGGTGGTCTGAACACCTCCGGCGCGTCGGGCGGCGGCGGCCGTGTCGCGCTCTATTTCAGGTCGCTGGCGATTCCGTCGGCGAAGATCACCGCAGCGTCGGCAGCCGCGGCCCCCAGCCGCACGCTCACTCCCGGCGCCGCCGGAACCGTCTATCTCCGCCGCGTCGATGCCTCCGGCGCGAAACTCAGTGACGAGCTCGTCGTCGATAACGCCGGCGTCAGCGCCACATTGGCGACGACGCTTGCAAATGCCGGCAACGGCACCGTCACCGCGATCAACGGCAACGTCATCACACTCTCGAACGCCGTTCCGTTCAGCATCGAATCGTCCACGATCGAACTGCTCGACGCGGCCTCGAACGTCGTCTCGTCGTACACGATCACCGCACGCACCGCGAATAGCGTCACCGTCGATCTCGCCGGTGAGCCGGTCGTCAACGCGGCGATCGGTACGGCGTACCGCGGCGTGACGAAGGTCGACAAGCTCACGCTGCGCGGCGGCGCGCTCCTCGCCACCTCCTCACTCTCGACACCGCTCGTGACTGCGACCGGCGCATCGGCGCGTCTTAACGATCTCCATTCGACGCCGCCGATGGTGCTCGACGGCGGCACGCTCGAAGTCAACGGCACCGTTGCCGCTCCGGCACTCTCGCTGACGAACGGCGTGAAGCTGTCGCATTCGATTGCGGGCACGACCACTATCAGTCGCCTCAACATCAATGTCGCCGGCGCGTTCACGATCGATGCGCTCAGCTCCGTCGACGTCACCGGCGTGGGCATCGCCGGCAACTCCGGCGGCGTCGCGTACACGTACGATCCGCGCAGCGGTCTGCCAACGCTCGCCGGCGGTGCCAGCGGGTGGAACGGCGGCAGCCACGGCGGCGTCGGCGGGCAGTGGGACGGTCCGCTCGGCGTCGCCTACGGCTCGCTCTTCGATCCGAACGAGCCCGGCGCGGCCGGCTCGAACAACGGCACCTGCGTCAGCTGCAACAGCGGCGGCGGCGTGATTCGTATCGCCGCCGGCTCGCTGCACGTCGACGGCACGATCGCCGCTGATGGCCTCGACTCCGACGGCGCAGGCGCCGGCGGCAGCGTGCGCATCGATGCAGCGACGATCTCCGGCAGCGGCCACATTCACGCGAACGGTGGCCGCGACACGAACGGCGCGTCGGGCGCCGGCGGCCGCGTCGCCCTCTACTACAACGCGCTCACCGTTCCGGCGGCGAACATCACCGTCACCGGCGCCGCGTCGGCTGCCGGCGACAATCGCACCGGCGCCGCCGGCACACTGTTCCTGAAGTCCGCGTCGCAGACGTACGGCTCGCTCTTCGTCGACAACGGCGCGCTCATCTCCAGCGCGAAGACGACGCTGACCAGCGTCGGCAACCACGTCGCCACGCAGGTCTCGGCGAACAGCGTCACCGATTCCGCGGCGTCGTTCGAAACGCTCACCGGCATTCGCCTCGCGTTCAGCTACGACGTCTCGAAGTCGTGGCCGATCGTCGCCAACAATCGGACGACGGCGACGGTCACCCCCGACGCCGCGTTCCAGCCGGTCGTCGGCACACCGTTCCGCGGTCTCTATCGCTTCGATCGCGTCACGCTCGTCAACGCGCGCGTCGAGACCGACGACGTGCTGATCAGCGAGACTCCGCTCTCGCGCGATGCCGCATCGACGCTCGTCAGCGGCAACATCGCGCCGCCGTCGATCAACGTCGCCGCCATTCACATCGCCGGCGGCACGCTCGGGCAGTCGGTGATCGGCTCCGCCGGTGCCGTCGCCGATCCCGACGCGCCGCTCACGCTCCTCATCACGAACACGCGCACTGCCGTCACGACCTCGACGACCGTCGCCGCCGACGGCAGCTTCGTCGCGGCGGTCGGTGGAAAGAGCGGCGACGTCATCACCGCACGCGCCACCGACTCGCATCGCCTGCCGCTCACTTCCGCTGCCGTGACGATCGGCGTGCTGACCTCCGACTCCGCCACCGCGGCGCAGGTGACGCTCGCCTCGTTCGGCGTCGACGCCGCGTTCCGTCCGCGCGCGCTGGCGATGTCGGGCCGCACGCTCGCGGTCATCAGCGACACGTCGGCATCCAGCGACAAGGTTGCGCTCTTCGACACGAGCGCGCCGCTCGCGCCGGTATCCACCGCCGTCGTCAGCATCGGCGACGGCGCGAACCGCTCCGTCGTCATCGATCACGGCTGGGTCTTCGTCGGCGCGACACGCCTCAACCGCTTCCAGCTCGGCAGCGCCACACCGACCGTGTTCCACGGACCCAGCGGTTCGTACACGAGCCTCGCCGTCCTGGGTCGCTACCTCTATGCAGCGCGCGCGAACAACACCGGCCTCGTGCAAATGTTCGATATCGCCAACCCGGCGTCGCCGGTCGACTACGGCAGCGGCTCGTTCGTTTCCAGCGGTCCGGTGACGTTCACCTCGCTCGTGCCGATCGGTACGAAGTACCTCGCCGGCATCAGCGCCGACAAGACGAACGGTGTCGGCCACGACGTCGTGATCTGGGACGTGCACGACACGAATATCTGGTATCCGATGAGCGACTTCGACGTGCCATCGTTCGACGCGTCGCGCGGCGTCCTCTCCGGCAACACGCTGCATCTCGTCAGCGCCACCGGCTCGGAAGAAGTGCTCGTCAACGTCGCCGACGTCACGCATCCGGTCGTCCTCGGCCGCGTTTCGATCGGGCAGGGCGTGCGCGGCGTCGACGCCGCGGCGCTCCACGCATACGCGGCGGTCGGCGACTCGGTCGCCTTCATCGATGCCGCCACCGCCACCGCCCCGCAGTTCGGTTCCGCGCTCTCCGTCGGCGGCAACGCGAACGACGTGCGCATCGGCGGCGGAGCGGTGTACGTCGCGCACGACGCCGGCCTCGCCATCATCAGCGCCGACGAAGGTCCGGTCCTTTCACGCGGCCTGATGACCATCACGGCGAACGGCGCGAACGCCGTCGTCACCGGCACGCCTGGCGCGATCGTCGGTGGCAGCGGAACGGTCACGCTCGAGCTTCGCGACGGCGCCGCCTCCAGCGCCGCGACGACAAACGCCGACGACAGTTTCGTTGCCAGCGTTCCCGCCACGCCCGGCGACGAGCTGACGATCAAAGCGACCGACGGCGCGGGACGCGCGGCCGGTCCGATCTTCGTCGGTACGCTGCCGATTCCGCCGCTCACCATCACCGCCGCAAAAATCTCGTTCGTCTTCAGCGGCGGCAGCGCAGCCGTGACCGGCATCGCCGGCGCGATCGGCGGCGGCAAGCCGCCGGTCAGCGTGACGATCTCCGATCGCACGCGCATCCTGCCGGTGAAAGTCGTTACCGCAAACGCCGACGGTTCCTTCACCGGCTCGGTCTCCGCATTCAGCGGCGACTTCCTCGGCGTCGCCGCAACCGACGACGCCGGCACCTCCGTCGGTCCGCTCATCGTCGGCCGCGTCACCGTTCCGCTCGCCGTCAACACTTCGCTCATCTCCATCGCGAACGTCAGCGGCACCGCGCGCATCACCGGCGCGGCGGGCGCGATCACCGGCACCGATCCGATCACCGTCTTCGTCACCAACGGTCCGAAGACGAACAACAACTTCGTCGCCGCGAACGGCAGCTTCACCGTCGATCTCGCCGGTGTCGCCGGCGGCGATCCGCTCACGCTTTCCGCAAGCGACGGCGCCGGCGCGAACGCCGGTCCGCTCGCGATCGGCAGCGTGCCGATCGGACTGTCGATCAACAAAGCTCTCATTACCGTTGTGCGCGGCGGCATCGTCACCGGCACGGCCGGCGCCGTCTCCGGCCACGCACCGCTGACGATCACGCTGCAGTCCGGAACCGTGACCGCCGCGCCGATCACCGCAAACGCCGACGGCAGCTTCATCGCCGCCGTTGCCGGTGCGCCCGGCGATCACGTCATTCTCACACTCAGCGATGGAACCGCATCTACGCTCGATGACGTCGGCGCGATTCCGCTCACCGGCACGATCGCCATCACCACGGCGATGACCGGCGGCGACGGTGCGTTCCGTGCTCGGACCCTCGCGATTGGAGGTAACACACTCGTCATCGCGTCGTATCCCGACGCCACCGGCGGCGCCGGCAGCTCCGCGAAGCTGCTCGTATTCGACGTCACCGATTCGACGAATCCGATCTATCGGCAGACCTACACGCTCGCTTCCGCGGCCCGTGCCGCGGTGATCGACAACGGTTGGGCGTTCGTCGGCACGAACGACGGTCTGTCGATGATTGACCTCGCGTCGAACAGCGTGCAGCCGGTCTCGTGCAACTGTGCCTCGCCGTCGACCGCCGTCGCGGTCCTTGGCAACCACGCATACACGATCAACGGCACCTCGGTCGTCGAGTACGACATCACCACGCGTACAGCCACGTTCGTGTCGCGCAGCGACGACGTCGGCCCGACGTCGTTCCGCGGAGTCGTCGCATCGCAGGATCGCTACCTCGCGCTGCTCGCGCCGGTGAGAGGCTTCGGCAGCAACAACCTTCGAATCTTCGACACCGCGACGCATGACGTCGCCGGCTTCGTGACGCTGCCGTTCGCACCGTTCCGCGGCCGCGCGTTCGGGACGTTGCTCTACGTCGTCGGCGAGACCGGTGGCGAAATCGCCATCGATCTGTCGAATCCGCAGCAGCCGGTCGTGCTCAACACGTCGCCGACCGGTGACGGTACGCAGTCGTACGGCGTCGACGCATACGGCACGACCGTCGCCGTCGCCGGCGGCACCATCGGCGCCTACGTCGTCGACGCCACCACACCGGCGCAACCGAGCATCAGGTCGGTCATCAACGAGGCCGCTCCGGCGTGGGACGTCGCGTACAACAACGGCGCGCTCTACGTCGCCAGCGAGACCGCGCTCTACATCGCCACCGCGCAGTCGCAGGCGCCGGTGATCGACGCCTCACGGATTCGCGTGACCGGCACCGCGTCGAGCCTGACCATCACCGGCAGTCGCGGTGCGGTTGCCGGCGCCGGAGTCACGGCGATCGTCGCGCACGGAACCACGAGCGTTCCGCTGACACTGCAGTACGACGGTTCCTTCACCGCGCAATTCGCGGCGACGTCGAATGAAACGCTGACGATCCGCGCCACCGATAACGTCCAGCGCACAGTCGGTCCGATCTCGCTCGGCCGCGTGCCGTACGGTTCGTTCAGCACCATCACCGCGGCGATGGCCGACAGCACGTTCCGCGCGCGCCAGCTCGTCCTTTCCGGCACGACGCTGCTCGTCGCCGGCCGCGAAACGAGCTCCGATGCGATCGTCGTCTACGACGTCGCGTCGCCTTCCGCACCGCTCTACAAACAGACGCTGCGCAGCACGCTCGGCGCGGTGCAAAACATGACCGTCGCCGACGGCCGCGCATACGTTTCGTACGCGCGCGGTGTGACGATGATCGATCTGCGCAATCCGACGCCGGTCGTCACCGCATTGCCGGCGATCGATGGTACGCCGGGTGCGCTCGCCGTCGCCGGTCACTACCTCTTCATCTCCACGACGCACAACGGCGCGACGTCACTCGCCGCATTCGACATCGCCGATCCGGCTGCCATCCGCCTGCAGTCGGCAAGCGTGACCGGCCAGAACACCGAGCTCCTCTCGATGATCGCGCTCGATCCGACGCACCTCGCGGCAGCCGGCGCGGTCGGTTCGTTCTTCGCCGACGTCAGCAGCGCCATCGAGCCGGGACACGGTTTCCCCACCGACGACTTCCTCGGCGAAGACGTCGTCGCCATCAGCAGCGATCGTCTCTTCATGACCAGCGCCGCACACAAACTGCGCGAATGGCGCCGCGACGAAACGAACGGCGACGCCATCACGACGATCGCCACCGCCGGCGCGGCACACGGAATCGACGCCGCCGGCACGACGCTGTATGTCGCGGACGGCGCCGCCGGTCTCTCGATCGTCGACGCGACTACCGTCCAGCAGCCGGCGCTGCTGCGCAGCATTCCGCTCGCCGGCACGGCGTGGGACGCGCGCATCGGACGCGGCGTCGTTTACGTCGCCGCCGATGGGGGAGTGGCGGTCATCGGTGCACCCGATCTCGTGGTCGAGCCGGCCATCGACGCGCGCGCGATCAGCGCGCAGACCGACGGCGTCACGACCGCGACCGTCACCGGCACCGCGAACGCGATCGCATCGAGCGTCTCCACGAACGTTCACGTCACGAGCGGCGCGAACACGAGCAGCAACACCGCCGTCGATACGTTCGGCGCATTCGCTCCGCTCACTTTGACCGCCGCTCCAGGCGGCGCGCTCGTCGCGCACGCTAATACGGCGAGCAAATCCGCACAACGTCCGCTCGCGCCGGTGCCGTTCGCGAACGGCGTCACGTCGTACGCCGTCACCGCCGCGAAGAGCGGCGATGCGAACGCCCGCTTCCGCCGCATCGCACTCGACGGCACGCGCCTCGTCGCCACGCACGGCTATCCGTACAACAGCTGGTACTACGACACGCCGCCGCCCGGCTCCGACGCGCTCTTCATCTTCGACACGACACAGCCGATCGCCACGCAGACGCCGGTCGTCATTCACGTCGGTTCGCATATCGACGATCTCGCCGTCGCCAACGGCATCGCGTACGTCGCCGCCGGCGACTTCGTGACCGTGGAGCTAGCCACCGGCGCCGTCCATCGCGTCGCCGGTCACGGCGGCGCGTTGCGCGCGGTGACTGTCTCCGGCACGT
>JAOBAU010000161.1 GCA_025463165.1 Acidobacteriota bacterium
CGCGGCGGTGAGCTCCGCGCGATCTTTCAGATGATTGAGACTGTCGTACAGACAGGTGATGCGCGCGAACTTCGAACGAAACGGTAGCGCGCGGAAGTCAGCCGCCGCCAGGCGCGGAGTGCGCGCCGCGGCCATTCGCAACATCGGCAGCGAGGCATCGACGCCGATCGATTTGAAGCCGCGCTGCGCGAAGAACTCGATGACGAGTCCGGTGCCGCAGGCGACGTCGAGGTGCGTCCGCATCGGCGTCGGATATTTCTCGACGACGTCGGTCAGCACGCGGCTGACGGCGCGAAAGAATCGGTCGCCAAGCGCTTTGTCGTACGCATACGCGAACGCGCCGTAGGACTCGTTATCGCGGGAGCTCGTTGATGTAGCGGATGGCGCGGTCGAGGACTTCATCTTTTCCTTCGCGAATGCCTTTGATGGTCGGCTCGACGCGGACGGCGGGCACGAGTCCGACGCGCTGCAGCTGCGCGCCGTCGATATGGCGGACGTCATGTCCGGTGAAGTTGATGCGAATGGCTCCCGGCAGAATCATCGACGTGACGTCGCCATTCGTCCCAGCGCTGTTCGTGCCGATGAACGTCGTGCCGTTCGCCGCTTCGAAGAAGAGGCCGGAATGTTCCGACTGGCTGATGGCGCGATCGTCGATCAGCATCACGGTTTTGCCGGTGTACTTCGGCTTGTCGTTCACCGGCAGCGGCTGCTGGAACCAATATCCGCCGGTGAGTCCGGACGACATCGCATCGCCGGTGAACTGCGGACGCTGAAACCGCGCGCCGAACTTCGCGCCGCGCGTGTTGATGCGTGGCGCGATCGACCACGCCGTCCCTTTCGGATAGCCGCGCATGTCGAAGATGATCGCTTTCGTTTTCGCGAACGCATCGAACATCGCATCGACTTCGCTCACCTTCAGTCGCCGCAGATCGGCGTAGCCGACGTTGCTATCGAGCAGCCGATATGACGCGGCGGCCGGATAGTCGATCGCGGTGAGCGGGATGCGCGCGATCGTTGTCGTACGCGTCGTGCCGTCGGCGACGCGCAACTCGACCGCCGCGCTGGAATCTTTCGCGCCGCGCAGCGAGTAACTGAGATTGCGATCGAGGCGAGCCGTATCGGTTGATGCGGTCACCAGCTTGCGCAGACGCGCCACGCGCGTGGCGAGCGGCTCGCCATCGATGCTGACGACGACGTCGCCGACGGATACATCGGCAGGCATCTTTCCGAAGTTCCCGGTGACGACGTACTGCCCTTCCACCGCGCGCACTTCAATCGGCAGCGTGGCGACGCCGAGGAGGTTCGCAACCGGTCCGCCGGAAATCGTCGTGTGCCCGTCTTCGATGTGCGCCGCCATCTCGAGAATCGCGGTCGCGTACTCATCGGCGTTCTTCGCATCTTCGAAGCGCGGGATGAATTCGCGCAGCACCGCGTTCCAGTCGCCGATCAGCTCTTTGTACGGATAGAAACGATCGATGGTGCTCCAGAGCCGGAACGCGGCGAGGAGTCGATAAGGAAGATCGGGATACGACATCGCGGCGTAGCGGTCATCGACGCGCGAACGAGGAACTGCCGGTGTGGGGGCGGCCGCTTCGGCCGTCCCGGTGAACGCCGCGCGGCGGGCGAAGCGCCCGCCGCCACACTGATCGTCTTCTTCTTTGCATCGCGCGAGCTCGACGGCGCGCGAGATCGCCGCGTCATCGGTGGTCGTGACATCGGGCGTCACCGGCGGCGCGACGAGTTCCGCGACACGAACGCGCGCCGTCCAGCCGCCCGGCAGCGTTACCTCGCTCGTCGAGGCATCCGCTCCGGTGCCGATCGCGCTCGTGGCCACGATCGCCGCACGTCCGGAAAGCCACAGCGCGACCATCGTCGGCGAAAGCGGCGAACGCGCGTTGATGACAAACACGATTCGCCGCGGCGCCGTCGGGCCGGCCGGCTCGACGTTGCGATGCGTGCGTAGCAACAGACCATCGTTGTAGCCGCCGCTCGAACCGCCATCGGCCGGTTTCCAGCCGGAGTAGTACGTCGTGCGCGCCGCCGGCGCGGGCAGCGATTTGTCGGTCAGTCCGCGCCAGCTGTCGAGGTAATACGGAATCGCTTCCTCTTCGTCCGGCGCCTGCAGCCGAAGATCGATGACGACGTTCTTTGCTTTCGCAACGTCGCGCGAGACGGCAGCGCCGCCCTGATAGACAGCGTCGTAGTCGCCGCGATCGACGAACGGCCCGAGGTTGACGACGAGCACGTCGTCGCCTTCCCAGCGCGTAAACGGCAGCTGACTCTTCTCCGGTTGATGATGCGTTGCTGTCTTCGCGACTCGCGTCGCGGGATCGTGCAGTTCCGCGAGCATCGCGCCGATCGCGTTCGCGAATTCTTCGTCGTTCTTCGCCGCGCGCACGTTCGGAATCGCATGCACGAGCGGCGCATCCCAGTCGATCTCTTTGTACATCAGCCACGGGTGGGCGAACCGCACGAACGACCAGACTTCGGCGAGTTTCGCGAGGCGCTCCACGCGCGGCTCCGCGGCGACGCTCGACGACGCGACCGCAAGCGTGAGGATGACGACGATCAGCCGTCGCATCGTCTATTCATCCGACCAGCGATAAAAACCTTCGCCGGTTTTCTTCCCGAGCTTGCCGGCGGCGACGAGCTCGCGAAGAAGCCGCGGCGGCTCGAAGCGCGGACCGAGTGTCGACGCGAGGTATTCGGCGATGCCGAGACGGACGTCGAGTCCGACCAGATCGGTGAGACGCAGCGGTCCCATCGGATGGTTGTAGCCGAGCTCCATGGCGCGATCGATGTCTTCCGCCGACGCCACCGATTCTTCGAGCATCCGAATCGCTTCCAGCCCGATGGCCACGCCGAGCCGCGACGTCGCGAAGCCGGGGCTGTCGCGCACGACGATCGGCGTCTTTCCCATCCGCTCAGCTACGGCGCGTACCTGCGAAACGGTTTCATCCGAGGTCCGCTCGCCGCGCACGATTTCGATCAGCTTCATCACGTGCGGCGGATTGAAGAAGTGCAGACCGACGAACTGCTCGCGCCGCTCCACGTTCGCCGCGAGCTTCGTGATCGAGATCGATGACGTGTTCGACGCGAGGATCGCCGACTCGCTGCAGAAGAGATCGGCCTGCGCGAAGAGATCGCGTTTGAGGTCGTAATTTTCCGGGACCGCTTCGATGATGAGATCGGAGTCGCGGACGGCCGGCTCGAGGTCGCTGACGAAGTGCAGCCGTTCCTGCGCGCCGCGTGCGACGTCGTCGCTCAACTTCCCTTTATCGACGCCTTTGCGCAGCGTCGATTCGATCGAGCCTTTCGCGGCGTCGAGCGCGCCGGCGTCGACGTCAAAGACGACCGTGTCGTAGCCGGCCACCGCGCCGAGGTATGCGATGCCGCGGCCCATCGTTCCGCTGCCGATCACTGCGATGTTGCGGATGTTCGCCATGGCGGCGGATTCTAACGGCTATGATCGAACGAAGCGAAGGAGGCTGACGCCGTGGGACTGGTGAAAGAGTTCAAAGAATTCGCGCTCAAAGGAAGCGTGCTCGACCTTGCCGTCGGCGTCGTGATCGGCGCGGCATTCGGCAAGGTGGTGACGTCGTTCGTCGACGACATTCTCATGCCGCCGCTCGGTCTCATCGCCGGCAACCGCGACTTCTCCAGCTACTTCGTCACGCTCTCCGGCGGTCACTTCGACACGCTCGCGCAGGCGAAAGCGGCGGGCGCGAACACGCTGAACTACGGGCTGTTCGTCAACGCGCTGCTCAACTTTCTCATCATCGCGTTCGCGATCTTCCTCGTCGTGCAGAGAATCAACGCGATGCGCCGCCAGCCCGAAGCGGCGACGCCGACGATGAGGGATTGTCCGGAGTGTTTGTCGCCGGTGCCGATCGCCGCCAGACGCTGCAAATTCTGCAGCGCGGCGATTTAGACCGGACGCATCGCCAGCGACAGGATCTCGCGGTGCGTGAAGTAGTTCACCGCCGGATCGTCGAGGTGGAAGCTGTAGTTGAACTTCTCCCCGTTGTCGGCGACGAACGCGAACCGGTGATAGCGAGTCTCGCGTCCTTCGCCGAACTCTTTGATCGTCGACGAGTAACCGTCATCGACCTCGACGTTCAGCACGCGGTAGAGCTTGTGTGCGCTGATCGGCAGATCGTCGGGCGGATAGTGGATGAACTGGATCGCGTAGATCTGCTTCGGATCGATGTCGCGCTCGGGAAATTCTTCCTGCGCGTTCTCGCCGGCGGCGCCGGTGAACCACGTCTCCTCTTCCTTGAACAGGACGAGGTTCGCGGAGTTCTCGGTCATCGGCAGAATGGCGCGGTCGAGGTGGATGTGCTGCTCGGGATCGCCGGAATCGCGAAGCTGCGTGAGCAGATCGATGAGGTACTGCAATCCCTGCGGCGTGCCGGTGAGCGCGACTTCGTCGTCCTCATCGGAGATCCAGACGTCGAGCCACGCATCTTTCGGCAGCTTGACGCGGCTCTCGAGCGTGTCGAACGTCACCGCGGCAAAGCCGAGGCGCTTCGCGGCCGCTCCGAGGAACTCGTTGCAGTGCGGATCGTCGATCAGCTCCTTCCGCGCATACTCGATCGTCGCTTCGTAAGCGCGCTTGCGCCCGAAGTCGTGAGTGAGGTCGAAGGGAAGGATGATTTGATCGAGCAGCTCGGCGTAACGTTCGGCAGGTCTTGACATAAGGCTTTCGCGGACAGCAATAACCGCTTCGAATCTATCATATTTCCTGCACCCTCCCGGGAGGCGCCAAAGGCGGCCAAAACACCGCGTGCTACACTCGTTTTCGTCTCTTTTCCCCTACATCCAAAACAGCCAGGAGTACGGTGTCCAGCCACATCGTTCGCGCCGTCGTCGTCCTTGCCCTCGTCGTGGGAGTGGCGGTCGCCCGCGGCGATCAGCCGCCCGAATACCACGTCAAGGCGGAGTTCCTGGAACGCTTCACCCGCTTCATCGACTGGCCGGCCGGCGGCGAAGGTCGCGGCACGTTTCTCATCGGAATCATCGGTGAGAATCCGTTCAGCGGATTTCTCGATGAGGTCGCCGGCGAGCGGCGGATCAAAGGACGTGCAGTCGAGATCCGGCGCCTCAGCGATGTGACCCAAGTCGATTCCTGCCAGGTCGTTTTCATCTGCGCGTCCGAGCGCGAGCACCTCCGCCGCATTCTCAGCCGCACCGAATCGAAACCGATTCTGACGATCGGCGATACCTCCGGCTTCGCCGCGGCCGGCGTGCTGATCAACTTCTACATGAGCGGCGAGACCGTCCGCTTCGAGATCAACGAGAGCGCGATCGAGCGAAGCGGGCTGAAGGTCAGCGCGCGATTGCTGAAGCTCGCTCGCATCGTCGATCCGGCGGGTGTGCGATGAACGGCATCCGCGGCCTTTCGATTCGCAACAAGCTCATAGGCGTCATCGCCGTCGCGACGCTGATCCCGCTCGCCGCAGGCTTCACGGTCGTCATCGTCAACGATGCGCGCGCACTTCGCCGCGAGCTGGTCGACAACACGGTGCTGATCGCGCGCGTCACCGCGGAGAACAGCGTCAGCGACATCGCCTTCAACGATCACGACGCCTCGCTGCACACGCTCGAAAAACTCGCCTCGATTCCGAATCTCCGCTGGGCGACGGTCTACGATTCGCACGGCCATCAGTTCAGCCGCTTCGCGGTTCGCGGCGCGAAGGCCGATGCCGCTCTCCCCGCCGATTCGATTCGCATGTTCCACGGCAATGAGCTGCGTATCTCGGAGCCGATCGTTTATCAGGGCGAGCGTTACGGCAGCGTCTATCTCGCGGTCGGAACCGCGGCGCTGGAAGCGAAGTCGCGCGAGCATCTCGTGACCCTTCTCGCGGTGCTGATCGCCGTCGTCGTCGCGGCCATCTTCCTCGCCACGCGGCTCGAGAAGATCGTGTCGGGTCCGATCCTCGAGCTCGCCGCGCTGGCGCTCGAAGTTTCCGAGCAGCACGATTACTCCGTCCGCGCGAAGCGGAAGAGCGACGACGAGACCGGCGTGCTCGCCGAGGGCTTCAACGAGATGCTGACGCAGATCGAGCGACGACAGCGCGAGCGCGATGAAGCCGACCAGCGAACGCGCGAGAAGAGCCAGTTCCTCGCGAACATGAGCCACGAGCTGCGCACACCGCTCAACGCCATCATCGGATTTTCCGAGGTGCTGCGAACGAGACTCGGCAGCCGCATCGACGACCGCGAAGTCCGCTTCCTCGACAACATCAACTCCTCCGGCCAGCACCTCCTCGGCATCGTCAACGACATCCTCGATCTCTCGAAAATCGAAGCGGGCCGGATGGAGATCAACCCGGAACGCTTCACGCTGCGCAACGCGATCGAAGGCGTCTGCAGCCTGATGCGCGGCGTCTCGAGCCGGCGCAACATCGCGCTCGAGCTCGACGTTGAAGATGAGCTGCCACTGCTCGAAGCCGATCCGGTCAAGATCAAGCAGGTCCTCTACAACCTCCTGTCGAACGCGGTGAAGTTCTCGCCCGATCGTTCCATCGTGACGATTCGCGCCGCGCGCGACGGCGATCTCGTGCGGATCTCGGTCATCGATCGCGGCATCGGCATCGATCCCCGCGATCACGCGCGCATCTTCCAGGAGTTCCAGCAGGTCGACACGACGACCTCGCGCCAGTTCGAAGGAACCGGACTCGGACTGACGCTCGTTCGCAAGTTCGTCGAGATGCACGCCGGCAACATCGCGGTCGACAGCGAAGTCGGCGAGGGCGCGACGTTCACGGTCACACTGCCGCTTCGCTTTCGCGGCATCGGACTGGCGCGCGACGTGTCGGCAACCGGGCCGGCCGGAGTCGGCGCGCGCGGAATCGTGCTCGTGATCGAAGACGACGACGCGGCGTATCGCGCCATCGAGCAGCGCCTGCGCGAATCGAATTACGTGCCGCAACACGCACGCAGCGGCGAGGAAGGAATCGCGCTCGCGCGCGAGCTGCAGCCGGTGGCGATCACGCTCGATCTCGTGCTGCCCGGCATCGACGGCATCGAAGTATTGAAGACGCTGAAAGCCGAGGAGAAGACGCGCGCGATTCCGGTGATCATCGTGTCGGTGATGGACAACCGTGAGCTCGGAATGGCGTTCGGCGCGAACGACTATTTCGTGAAGCCGGTTGATGGCGAGCGAGTCGTCGACGCTCTGCGACGTCTCGCGCCGCCGCCGGACAGCGACCGCGGCAAGCTGCTCGTCATCGATGACGATCGCGAGATGCACACGATGCTCACCGATCGCCTGCGGCCGTACGGCTACGAGTTGCTGCACGCATACGGCGCGACGGAAGGTTTCGTCCGCGCCAGCAGCGAGCTGCCATCGCTCGTCATCCTCGATCTGATGATGCAGGAGATGAACGGCTTCGACGTCGCGGCGCGATTAAAAGGCGATCCGCGAACGTCGGGACTGCCGATCCTCGTCGTCACGAAGGATGAGCTGAGCGGCGGCGATCGCGTGCGGCTCAAGGGAAAGATCAACGCCCTGATCGAGCGCGGCGAGCTGTCGGGCAGCCGGCTGGTGACCGTCATTCAGGAACTGGTGAACGAGCAGCAGGTGGTGCGATGAAACGAATTGCGATCGCCCTCGTCCTGGCCGCTGCGACGGCGCACGCGCAGGAAGACAAAGACCTCGAGCGGCTCAGTCTCGAAGAGCTGATGAACGTGCACGTCGTCACGGCGTCGAACGTCAGCGAGAAGTTGTCGGAAGCGCCGGCGACCGTGATCGTCATCAGCGCGGACGACATCAGGCGTCGCGGCTATCGCGAGCTGTCGCAGATCCTCGACGACCTGCCGGGCATGGACATCATCCGTCCGTTTGGCGATACCTATTTCAAGAATTACTGGCGGGGTTATCGAAACACGGTGGGCGATCCGTTCCTCGTGATGATCGACGGCGTCGTCTTCAATCACCTCTACTTCAACACCGCCGATGTGCTGGTCACGTTTCCGCTGTCGAACGTGGAGCGCGTCGAGGTCGTGTACGGACCGGCGTCGTCGGTCTACGGCGCCAGCGCGTTCATGGGCGTCATCAACGTGATCACGCGCAATGACGCGCTGCAAAGCGGCACGCACGAATCGCTGACGGTCGCCGGCGGCTCGAATGAAGCGCGGTTGCTCGACGGCACGCTGCTGTTCAAGACCGGCGAGGCGCGCGTGCGACTGACGGCGCGCATCGATGAAGGTGACATCGATCGCGCGGCCAGCGAACGTTACGAATACACGAAGAATCAGTACTACGCCGATCGCCGGTTGTGGGGCGGATTTGTCGACAATCCGTCGCTCGGCGGCAGCGCGTCATCGCCGCGACAGAATCGCGGATTCGATCTCCGCATTTACGCGGGCGAGATCGAAGCGGCCGTGCAGTACTTCCGACTGTCGGCCGGCTACGGTTACGAATACGCGGCGGACCGCGCGCAGAACCACGCGATCTGGTCGCGGCCGGATGCGAGTGCGTATCTCCGCTGGACGCGGCCGCTCGGCGAGAAGATGCGCGCGACGACGATGATCCGTTATCGCTCCAGCGGCGTGAGCGAGGATTCGTATTTCACGGAGAGCTTTCCCGGCCCGCAACAAACCGCTGCGATCTCGTTCTGGCGCAGCGACAACACGAGCTGGTCGCTGACGCACGATTTCGATGTGAAGGTCAGCGACGCGCTGGCGTTTCGCACCGGCTTCCGCTGGGAGCGGAAGAATCTGCAGAAGGCGTACGAGATCACGTACGGGCCGGAGCTGCCTGTCTCCGCAATCGACGCGACCTATCCGTTCCCGCCGGCGCCCGATGCTTCCGGTGCGCAGAACCGCATTGATACCGAGGATGTCGGAGCGTACGTGCAGAGCTGGTATCGGCTGTCGCCGCGCCACCGCCTGAACCTCGGCATCCGCTCCGATCACAATTCGAAATACGGCGGTGCGACGACGCTGCGCATGGGTTACGTCGGCAGCGTCGCCGGCTGGGGCTTGAAAGCGCTCTTCGGCCAAGCGTTTCAGGAGCCGAACAATCGCCTGTTGTACGGCGGCTGGGACGGCTCGGGCAGCGATCCGCGTTTGCGGCCGGAGCGTTCGACGACGATCGAGATCAGCGGCGAACGGACGTCGCGCGCCTTCAGCAATCTGTTCAGCGTTTATCGCGTCCGCAATCGCGACACGTTCATCAACACCGTCCACTCCGCACTCAACCTCGGCGCGCGCGAAGTGATCGGCTTCGACTATCACTTCCGCGCGCTGATGCCGATGCCGCACGGCGACGCGAGTGCATGGCTCTACGCATCGCATCTGCTGCGGACGAATGAGAAGAAGGTCGATGCGACAGGCAGCGAGATCGGCGAAGGAAACATCGGCGACCTCGCGAGAAATCAACTGCACGCCGGCATCTCCGCAACGTTCCGTCCGAACCTCACCGCCTCGCTGCGCGCACGATGGATCGGCGCACGAGAAACGGTGGAAACGAATCCGGTCGGACGCGTTGGCGGATACGGAACCGTCGATGCATTCATCCGCGCCGGCCGACTCTTCAAGTCTCCGCTCGGCATCTCGTTCGCGATCGACAACCTGACGAATCGCGCCTACTTCCAGCCCGGAATCCGCGACGCCAACGCCGGCACGACCCCGGGATTTTTCGACGCCGCCGGTGTGTGGCACGGCTCGGGCGGATATTTCAATTCACTCTTGCCGCAGCCGGGGCGGACGGTGACTGTGTCGATGCATATTGGGGGATAGGTGGCGTACGATGCCTGCGAGTCAGGTTACTCGACACGATGACTGAATCAATCGCGCTACAGGTTCGCCTGCAGGCATTTCTTCGACGAGACAACGCGCGGCGGTGGGCGACGATTTGCCCGCTGGTCGGTGTCGCGTCTCAGGGGAAAACCGCGGAGGAAGCCCGCGCCTCTCTTCAGGAGGCTGTCGAGCTTTGGTTTGAGAGCTGCGTGGAACGCGGCGTCCTCGACCAGGCGCTGCGCGAAGCGAACTTCCGGCCGGCAGTGTCAGATCGCGCAGCGAACGTAAGTATCGACGACGCCAAAGCGCCGAGCAGGAAGCGTCGTGATCGCGTAAGTGTCCTGGGCGAGCCCTTCGAGATCCACCTCACGATTCCTGCTTATGAAGCCGCGACTCTTCTCAGCAAAACGGCGTGAAACAGGTTTCGTGGCAGGAACTTCGCGACGTCTGCAAGCTGGCCGGTTGTGTCGAAGTCCGAACCAAAGGTGATCATCTCGTGATGACAAGAGCCGGTCTCGCGCGTCCCGTCATCATCAAAATGGACCGCGACCTGGGTGAAGACATCGTTCGGTCGAACATGCGCACGCTCGGGTTAAGTCGAAAAGAGTTCGAACGCCTCCTGAGCATCGTCCGCGGCCAGCTCCGGTAAGGCCGCCGCACTAACTCCTTACGCCGCGTCCCGCATTTGCGCGCGCTTCACCGACTTCGCCAGTCCCACGCGCTCTAGCAGTACGATCACGTACCAGCCGACATCCAGCTGCGAGCGCTTCCAGCCGAAGCGTGCGGATGACGGCGCCGCGTGATGGTTGCGGTGCCAGTTCTCTCCCTGAAAAAAGTGCAGCGGCGCGAGCCAGCCGATGTTCTGCGAGGAATCCTCGCCCGGCTGCCGGTCTTCGCGCATGTGCGCGATGCTGTTGACGAAGCACTGCGCGTGCAGTGACGCGACGAGCCGCATCGGCCCGAGCCAGAAGAATGCGGGGAGTCCGAACGCGAGACCGCCGAAGAGCGAGATCGCGAGCAGCGGGATTTGAATCCGGCTCCAGAAGCGATACTCCGGCTTGTCGAGATCGGGACACCATCTGCCGAGCGGCACATTTCCCGCCTGCCACAACCAGCGCAGATGCGCCCACCAGAAACCGCCGATCAGGGGACTGGAGATGTCTTCCGCGGTCTCGACTTTCGAGTGATGCTGCCGATGGTTCGCCGTCCACGAATCGGGCGAGCCGGAGCCGTTGAACATCGCGAAGAAGATCAGCAGATGTTTGATGACGGGATGCAGTCGCAGCGCGGTGTGCGAGAGCGCGCGGTGATAGCAAACCGTCACGCCGAGCGCGCCGAACCACGCCAGCGTCACAGTTCCGGCGATGACTCGCCAGCCGGGCGTCGCGAAAAACGCGAGACCGATCGCCGCCAGGACATGGATGAGCACGACGTAGCAGAAAGTGACGCGGTCTCCCGCGGCCGGTTTCCACCAGGGTGCCAGCCATGGTTCACTGCCAAGGCTCGAGACGATTGGAGCTTCTGACTTCGAGGACAGAGCGCGGACGATAACACGGATTTTGGAGAGTGGGAGCGGAGCGCGAGGAGGCGCACATCCTCACGCTCTGCTCGCCCGCGTCGCGGCTCACCCCGCGCTTCGATCGCGATTTTTCCAGTCCTGATCCATGTCGGCGAGGAAGCTCGACAGATCGTCCGCGTGCTCCTCTTCGACGGCGAGGATCGTCTCGAGGATCCGGCGCGTGGTGATGTCGTCTTCGCCGATGAAATGGATCATCTCCGTGTACGACTCGATGGCGATGCGCTCGGCGATCAGGTCCTCGCGAATCATCTCGACGAGCGTCGTCCCTTCGATGTACTCCGAATGCGACCGCATCAGCAACCCTTCCGGATTGAAGTTCGGCGAGCCGCCGAGCTGCGTGATCCGTCCGGCCAGCTGATCGGCGTGTCCCTGCTCCTCATTCGCGTGCTGCAGAAACTCCGCGGCGATCGGATCGGCGTGAATGCCCTGCGCCATGAAGTAGTGCCGCTTGTAACGCAGCACGCAGACGATCTCGGTCGCCAGCGCTTCGTTGAGCAGGTTGATGACTTTCTCGCGATCGGCGCGATAGCCGTTGGTCACGGCTCCCGATTCGATGTGCTGCCGCGCGCGGCGGCGCAGCTCTTTGACGTCGGACAGAAACGGTTTCTCACTCATCGACTTCTCCTTCATCGGCGCTCGCCGCCGAACTGCGTGCTGGCCGCATCGTACTTCCGTCCGCGCCAGTGCAGCTCGCCGCGGATTCCGGTGATCCACATCGAGCGCAGGAAAATATATGCCCAGATCAACGTCATGGGCGGATGAAAGAGCAACGCATTCAGCGTGCCGTATCGCAGCGACCGAAAGAGAATGAGTCGCGTCAGTGAGATCGTAACGACGGTCGCGACCGAAAGCGCGCGCAGCGGCGGATAGAAAATCAGCGCGTACGGCAGCGAGTGCAGCGCCACCGAACAGACGACCACGAAGAGCACCGCGACGATGCTGCGGCCAAAGGCGGCGAAGCCGTTTTTCGTGAAGCCTTCGATGATCTCGCGCATGCCGTGATACATCCGGAGCGAGATCAGGTCATCGGCGCGAATGGCGTGCGTTCGCCCGCCGTGCTGTCGAACGAGGCGCGCCAGCGAGACATCATCGATCACCGAATCGCGCAGCTCCTGGTGTCCGCCGAATGATTCATAGACGTCACGGCGAACCATGTTGCCCGGACCGCCGCCGATGCCGAGGCGCGGGAGGAGGGTGCGGTTGGAAAGGAAGGTGGGGATGAAGGAGAGGACCGCCATCGCCAGTTGCGGCATCAGGATCTTTTCCGGCAGCGTCTCCATTTCGAAATGCGGAAGGAGCGCGACCATCGCCACGCCGCTGCGCTGAAAGTACGCGACCGCGGCGCCGACCGCTTCGGGCGCATAGATAACGTCGGCGTCGACGAAAAGAAGAATCTCGCCGCGCGCACGCTGCGATCCGCGGTGCAGCGCCGCCGGTTTGCCGAGCCATCCCGCAGGCGGTTCTTCGCCGCTCACAACGACGAGCCGCGAATCCTCCGCCGCAATACGCTCGAGGATCGCGCCGGTGCCATCGACCGACCGATCGTCGACGACGATCACTTCCAGCGCCGCGTAGCTCTGCGCGAGAAACGCGCGCACCGTCCGTTCGATCACACGCGCTTCATCGCGCGCCGGAATGATGACC
>JAOBAU010000165.1 GCA_025463165.1 Acidobacteriota bacterium
TGACGATCCATGAATAACTCCGAATTGAAAGTGGCGAACGATAACACAGAGGAGCGGACGCGCATTGCCGGGTCGCGTTCGCACCGCTTTCAGCGCGCGCGAACCTTTACGGCCGCGTTCGGCAGAGAGCAATCGGCGTGTTATTTGTCCAACATCGCCATCTTTTCGCCACGATTTGCGCTTAGAATTTTCTCCATCAGCGATTTACCGGAGGCACTCGCGTTGCAAATGCCATCCGGAACTCTGTGAACTCAGGACACCACGGGAGCACCATGACAGCGCCGCGGCCGCTGCTGACCACGATTCTCGCCTTCCTCTTTTGCAACGCGATCTCGATTGCGGTGGCGAGCGAAGGCATGCCGACCGCCACGGTCCTCTGCTATCACATCGTGGAGTCGCCGCAGGATCCGCGGATGGAGATCAGCCGCGATCAGTTCCGCCAGCAGATGCGCTACCTCGAGAAGACCGGCTACAACGTCATCGGGCTGCGCGATCTCTACGATTACGTTTCCGGGAAGAAAGCGTCAATCCCGCGCAACGCGGTGGTCGTGACGATCGACGACGGCTGGCGGAGCACGTTCACGGAAGTCTTCCCGGAGATGCAGCGCCGCAAATTTCCGTTCACGATCTTCATTTATCCGAAGATCATCGGCCAGACGACGCACGCGCTGACGTGGAAGCAGGTGAAGACGATGGCCGACGCCGGCGTCGACATCCAGAGCCATTCGTTGTCGCATCCGTTCCTGACGAAGCGGCGGCATGCGACGCTCGATGAGAAGCAGTACAGCAACTGGCTGCAGAACGAGCTGGCGGAGTCGAAGCGCGTACTCGAATCGCAGACCGGCCGCTCCGTGAGCTTCCTCGCCTATCCGTATGGCGATTACGATCAGCGCGTCGCCGCCACAGCCGCGCGCGCCGGTTACAGCGCCGCGCTGACGTGCGATTTCGGTGCGGTGAAACGCGGCAGCGATCCGCTGCGAATGAAACGCGTCGTCATCGAGAAGAGGATGGACTTCGCCGCCTTCCGCCATTACCTCGGCGCACGCCCGATGCGCATTCAGGACGTGACGCCGGTCCCGAACCAGCTGCTCGATCCCGGACAGTCGGTCGTCGTGACGGCGCGGATCACCGATCACAAAGAGCTCGATCCTAAATCGGTCGGCATGACGCTGCTCTCGTCCGTCGCCGGCGCCGCGATGCCGTTTGCTTATGATCCGCAAAGCGGTTCCATCACGATGACGGTGAATGACGTGAAGGATGCCATCGCCGCGAAGACGAAATACCTTCGCGCGCTGGTGTGGGGAACGGAACGGAAGAGCGGAAAGCGCGTCGAAGCGTCGCTGATCTTCCGGCTCCCCGAACCGGCGCCGCCAATTCTCCCGGCCACGGTCGATTCGGCCGCGATTCCCCCGCCCGCCGCGACCGTGCCGGCGGCAGTCGTGGTCCCGTCGGAGGCAACCGTGCCACCGCCGGTGCCGCGCGTCGAGCCCGCGGGTGAAGCGGCGCGTGCGAGTCATGGTGCCGTGGTGGCCGCGCCGCGGAAACTTCCCGCGCACTAGTCGGCGACTCGCTCCCCTTCCGGGCCGCTCCTTTCCCTCGACAACCGAGGAGAGTCGCCAGCGCGGCATTCCCATGTCGATGAGTGCGCGATGCGCTCGACATGGTTACGGGCAAATCGAACGAGACGCCGCGTCAGGCGTGAGCGCCGCCTCTACGGCAGCTTGATCGCCGGCTTCTCATCGCGCCGCCGATAGAGGATGGCGGTTTTACCGATGATCGCGGCGAGATCGGCATCTGTTGCCGCTGCGAGTTCCTCGGCGAGGATGCGGCGCGCGGCTGATTCCTCCGCGTCGATCCGCACCTTGATCAGTTCGTGCGCGGCGAGTGACACCTTCGCTTCGGCGATCACCGAGTCGCTCACGCGTCCTTTTCCAACGCGCACGACCGGTGACAGCTCGTGCGCGAGGCCTTTCAGGTACTGCCTCTGTTTCGCCGTCAGCATCGCTGCATCCTCTCACAAAAAAAAACGCCCCGCCGGCGCGAACCGGCGGGGCGTCTTCATCACGAATGTGCGAGTCGATTACGGGAGCGTCAGGCGAATCACGACACGGCGGTTGCGCAGGCGGCCTTCCGCGGTGTTGTTGTCGCCGGCCGGATCCTGTCCGTCGCGGCCTTCGACCGTGATGCGCGCCGGATCGATTCCGTGACGCGTCACGAGGTAATCGCGAACGGCCTCGGCGCGACGACGATCGAGATCGTTGCCGGCTCCGGTTGCTTCACGATTGTCGTTGTAGCCGATGACGAGCGCGGTCGCCGTCGGTTCCTGCTTCATGCGGAGCGCGACGTCGTCGAGGATCGCCTTGGCGATGTTGGTCAGACGTGCCGAGCCCGGCTCGAAATGGATCTCGTCGGTACGAAGCTCCGTCGGCGTGTGCACCGGCACGGTGACCGGCGGCGCCTCAGGCGGCGGAACCGGAGCCGGCATCGGAGCTGGCGGCGGCGGGACCGGAACCGGAGGAGGAGGCGGCGGCGGAATGGCAGCCGCAAGATGCATCGGAGCGTACGTCAGTCCAACGAGTCCGCCGATCGAGCAGTCATCGAGCTCGGTGAAGCGGCATTCGTCATTGTCTTTGCCGAACTTCGTGACGTTCCAGCGAACGCCGCCGTTGATCGCCCAGCCGCTGTCGCCGAACCAGTGACGGATACCCGTCACGAGGAACACCGGCGCTTCGGGCTTGAAGTCTCCGCCGTTGTACCAGACGCTGTTCACTTCCGTGATCCAGTTCGTGGTGCGCCACCAGCTCACCGGAACGTTGAGACCACCGTCGATGCGGAATTCATTCGGAAGGTCAACCTTGCGAGCGCCCGTCGGGAAGTTGCTCTTGCCGGCGTCGCGCGTTCCCATGACCGCGTACGAACCGGCCAGAGTGGCGATGCCGTGCGTCCAGTGCAAACCGAGACCGTAGTTCGTGTTGCCGGTCGCGATTCCGCTGTTGTCGTCGCCCGTCGGGGCGTCGACGAAGAACGACATGGCGATCTTCGACGGAGCAGCGGGATCGGTGAACGCGAACTTCGTCGCGAGGTGCGCATTGCCCATGCCGCTGTCGGTGAAGCTGCCGTTATAGAAGTATCCATTGATGAAGCCGACGCGATCGTTGCCGTGGTTCTGCAGGCGGTCCCACGGGAGCGATGCGGAAACTTCCCAGCGATCGGTGATGCCGTAGCCGATCGACGCGCTCAAACGATACAGGTCATAGCCCATATCTTTGTAGCCGCGCGCGGTGAGCGGCGCGAACTGGCGAGCGGGTCCGGCCAGCAGATCGTAATCGTTGAGGTAAATGCCGAACGACAGGTCGCCACGCTTCAACGTATCCGCGGTTACCGTATTGAAGAGTCCGGTCTCGCCGCTGGCAGTTGGCGCGACCAACCCGATCTGATCTTCCCGGGTCAACGTCATGCCCTGTGCGAAAAGCCCCGGGGTCACCACCAAAAAGCACAAGAGAGAAATGAGCAACCGATGTTTGTGCTGCAACAAGATCACACCTCCTAAAAGATTCGCACGGTCTCCGTCCGCGGCCTTTATCCGCCGCATTACAAAACGTGTGCCAGAGCCGCCCAGGCTCCTCCCCGTAAAATCTTCATCCATTTGAGCTTACCATAAGGTGAGTCGCGTACCCTCAGACCACGGCTGCCCGCGAGGACCCGAAACGCACATGAAAAGCACGACCGCATTGCTGCTTCTGGCAATTCTTGCCAGCCCCTCTCTCCTTTGCGCGCAGCAGCCGGCGCCTCCTCCGCCACCGCCGGCCGACGCTCCCGCGCCGCCACCCGCACCGGCTACGGAGGCCGCCCCTGCGACGACCGCTCCGGCGCAGGACGAATCGCCATCCGTTCTTTCGCGAGCCGCAAGCAGCGCGTACGACCGGCGGGATGCATTTCCTTCCGTCAACATCTACCTGCCGGAAGGACAGGCCAGTATCCGGCTGCGCAAACTGATCAAGAACGTGCTGTTCGAAAGTCAGATCGACTACAAGTTCGTCGAGGGCGATATCTCGACGTACCTTCGCTACAAGTATTACGCGCGCAACTTCACCTACAAGATCGGCGTCTTCGATACGATCGGGTTCCCGAACATCGGCCAGAGCGGCGTCGAGTTCGAGCGCGTGCGCGGCGGTCTGCTTCTCGTCGAGTTTCCACGCGACTACAACAATCGCTACTTCTGGCTCGTGCAGGACGATCGCCTCACGTTCGGCAACGTTCAGGACGTCGACAACCGGAAGAACAACATCTACACGAAGGTCGGTTATCAGTACGGAACGCAGTTCGATGAGCGGATGAACGCGATCGTCGGCGAGTCGCGCGGCCGCATCGTTCCCGTGCTGACCGCGTTCCGCGACATCGGCCCGCAGAAGTTCGGACTGGCGGCTGCCGTGACCGAATCCGCGCGCATCTCGACCGGCGATTACAAGTACACGAAGCTCGAGGCCGAGGCGCTGCGGCGTTTCGACATCACCGGAACGTCATTCATCTTCAGCCGTCTGCACGTCGGCACTTTCCTCACGAAGGGAACGAACCCGAATGCCGACGCGCTCCCCGACACCGAGCGTTACACGATTCCTCGCTATGAGTTGTTCCAGCTTGGCGGCCGCGAAGCGTTGAAGTCGGTTGGTGTTGACAAAGCATCCGGCACGAACGAACTGCACATGACGACGGAGTACTTCGTTCCGATCTTTCGCAACAGGGACTTCCGCACCTACCTGCTGCACTGGAACACGCTGTACGGAATCGGTTACGTCGGCGCCGGCACGGCGACGTTCCGCTCATCCGACATCACAAAGACGGAGAACTTCGTCGTCGATGCCGGCATCGGTACGGAATCATCGCTGCGCATTCGCGACTTCGACGTGCTGTTCAGCGTCATCTATGCGCACACGCTCAAATCGCCGGACGGCATGAAGGGAAACAAAGTGCGCTTCTCGATTCGCAC
>JAOBAU010000169.1 GCA_025463165.1 Acidobacteriota bacterium
CGCGGCGGTCGCGGCGGCACTGCTCACGCGCGGCGTGAATCCGGTGACCGCCAGCATCGCGGCGTTCCTCGCCGGTGCCGCCGCCGGATTGTGTACCGGTGTTTTGCACACGCGCTTCAAAATCAATCAACTCCTCTCCGGCATCCTCGTGATGACGGCGCTCTATTCGATCAACCTCCACGTGATGGGCTCGAGCAACGTGCCGCTGCTCTCGATCACCACCATCACCACGTACGCCGAAAACCTCGGACGATGGATCGCCGGGCACGACTCGGCAACGCTGATGGGATGGCCGGTCAGCGCGCGCGACGTCGGCTCGCTCGTCCTCATCGCTGCGGTCGTGCTCATCATCGCCACCATTGCCTGGCTCTTCTTCAACACGAGCCTCGGCAGCGCCATGCGTGCGTCGGGCGACAACGAACAGATGATCCGCGCGCTCGGCGTGAGCGTCGAGAACATGGTCGTCCTCGGGCTCTGCATCTCGAACGGACTGGTGGCCTTCGCCGGCGCGCTGCTCGCGCAATACC
The DNA here is from genome assembly GCA_025463165.1 of Acidobacteriota bacterium. GTDB lineage: Bacteria > Acidobacteriota > Thermoanaerobaculia > Gp7-AA8 > Gp7-AA8 > JAOBAU01. The sequence continues at coordinate 528 of JAOBAU010000169.1, forward strand.
AGGGATTCGCCGACGTGCAGATGGGCATCGGCATGATCGTCTGGGGACTGGCGAGCGTCATCATCGGCCGCGCGCTGATCGGCACCGACAACGTCGGCGCCGCGCTCATCGGCACGATCATGGGCTCGGTCCTCTTTCGACTGATCATCGCCCTCGCTCTGCGCTGGGGATTGAATCCGAACGATCTGAAACTGGTGACGGCTACCTTCGTCTTCGCCGCGCTCGTGCTTCCGACCTTCATGGGAAAGCTGAAAGGGAGACGCCATGCTGCAGCTTCGTGAGTTGCAGAAAACGTTCTTCGAGGGGACGCCGAACCAGGTGCGCGCGCTGCGCGGAGTGTCGCTGGAGATCGCGGACGGATCGTTCGTCACCGTGATCGGCACGAACGGCTCCGGAAAATCAACGCTGCTGAACGCCGTGGCCGGCAGCTTCATCGTCGATCGCGGCTCGATCGCCATCGCCGGGAACGACATCACGCGGTGGCCGGAGCATCGCCGCGCTTCGATGATCGGACGAGTGTTTCAGAATCCGTTCAGCGGCACGGCGCCGTCGATGACGGTCTCGGAGAACCTCGCTCTCGCCGCGCGGCGCGGTCTCTCACGCGGACTGGGACGGCTGCTTCCGGCGCGGATGCAGAAGGAGCTTCGCGATCGCGTGGCGACGCTGAACATGCAGCTCGAGACGCGCATGCACAATCCGATCGGAACACTCTCCGGCGGACAGCGGCAGGCGCTGACGCTATTGATGGCGACCTGGCGCCGGCCCGATCTTCTGCTGCTCGACGAACACACCGCCGCGCTCGATCCGAAGAGCGCCGATCAGATCGTGCGGCTCACCGAGCAGATCGTGTCGCAGCACAAGCTGACGACGCTGATGGTGACGCACTCGATGCAGCAGGCCGCAACGCTCGGCGACCGCATCGTGATGATGAATCACGGAAGCGTCTACGCCGACTACGCCGGCGCTCATCGCCGCCACGTCCGCGCCGAAGATCTCGTGCGCCGTTTCGACGAGATCCGCCGCGACGAGCGACTCGATGTGTCGGCGGCGGAGCTGCTGCGCCGCGCGTATGTGTGAGCGCGCTACGTCCGGCTTGAACGCGTGAGCACCAAATCCGTCTGCACGTCATCGCCGAGCACGAACGGTTTGCTGCCGACCTGTTCGAATCCCCACTTTTGATAGAAAGCGCGCGCGCGCTGGTTCTGATCCCACACCGCAAGCCACACTTTCTCTCGTCCGCGGCGTGACGCTTCATCAAGCGACGCCTGCATCAGCGCCGCGCCGACTCCCGAGCCGATCCGCTCCGTCGCGGCGTACAGCCGATTGATCTCGATGGCGTCGTCGCCATCGAGCTGCAGCTTCGCGTAACCGGCGGGCGCGCCGTCGATCTCGGCGATGAGGAAGATCGTCGCCGCGTCAGCCAGCTCCGCCGCCTGAATCGATTCGCTGAATGCGCTGGCGAGATATGCGGCCATGTTCTCCGGCGTGTTGTCGGCGGCGAACGTCTCCCGGAACGTTCGCTCGCTCAATTCCGCGAGGAGCGCGGCGTCGGCGGCGGTGGCGATTCGGATCTGCATCGCGCCGCATGATGCCATGCGCCCTTGACAAATCGAATTGCTTGTACCAAATTACTAGTACAACGGTATGGCGCTTCCGATCCAGGTCGATCCCTCCGATGCAACGCCGCTTTACGCGCAGCTCGACCGCGCCATTCGCGTCGCCATCGCCACGGGAAAGATGCGGCCGGGCGATCAGCTCCCGACCGTCCGCCAGCTCGCCGTCGACCTCCGCGTGAACGCGAACACCGTCGCGCGCGTCTACCTCGGGCTGGAGCGGGAAGGAATCGTCGCGACGAAGCGGGGAGTCGGCACGTTCATCAACGACACCCCGCGCTCGGCGCAGGCACCGCACCGCGACCGGCAGCTCCGCGCACTCGCCGATCGTTTTCTCACTGACGCCGCGGCCCTCGGCTACACGCCGCGCGAGGCCGTTCGATTGCTCGCGCAACGCATCAAAGAAGGAGATTGATATGTCGTTCCCGAAGAATGCCCACAACAGACGCGGCCGCAATAAAGACGGCGCGGACCAGCAGTTCGAGCCGCCGCGCGTCAACATCATCGCCGCGCTGCTGGTGATTCTCATCGTGGTGCCCGGACTCATCACCAGCGTGAAGACGGACAATCCGTTCTTCGTCGTCGCCGCCATGCTGCTCGCGCCGATCGCGATGATGTCGCCGAAAATCGCGAAGCAGTGGGAGAAGGCGGTCATCCTGCGCCTCGGTAAGTTCGTCGGGCTGCGCGGGCCAGGACTCTTTTTCGTTATCCCGTTCCTGGACACGGTCACGGTGTGGATCGATCAGCGCGTCATCACGACGAGCTTCGCCGCCGAACAGACGCTGACGCGCGACACCGTACCGGTGAACGTCGACGCCGTCCTCTTTTGGATGGTCGTCGATCCGACGAAAGCGGCGCTCGAAGTGCAGCAGTACAAAAGCGCCGTCAGCTGGGCGGCGCAGACCGCGCTACGCGACATCATCGGCCGCACGTCGCTGACCGATCTGCTGCGCGGACGCGAGAAGATCGAAGAGGAGTTGCAGGCGCTCATCGATCAGCGTTCGACGCCGTGGGGCGTGACCGTGTAGTCGGTCGAGATGCGCGACGTCGTGATTCCCGACGCGCTGCAGGACGCGATGTCGCGCGAAGCGCAGGCCGCACGCGAGAAGCAGGCGCGCATCATCCTCGGACAGGCCGAGGTGGAGATCGCGAAGCTCTTCCAGGAAGCATCGCTCTCATATCACGACAATCCGACCGCGCTGCATCTCCGCGCGATGAACATGCTGTACGAAGGATTGAAGGAGAAGGGCGCGATGATGATCGTCCCGTCGACGGCCGTTGAGTCGATGGGGATGGGCGGTCTTCTCGGCGCGGCGGCGATGCGCCAGCAGACGCTCACCGGCGGCGGAGGGACGCCGACGACGTAGCCGCGCTATCCTCGCCGCCGATGACGAGCGATTCGGACACGACCACTCGCGCCCGGACGCTCGCAACGGCGGCAATCGTCGCTCTGTTGTTCGCGCTGCAGATCGCGACGATGGCGCGCTACCTCGACCGCGCGCTCGATCACGACGAAGCGCAATATCTGCACGACGGCTGGCTGATGCACGAAGGTCGCGTCCTCTATCGCGACTTCGAAGAGAACCACTCGCCGCTGCTGTTCGCACTCTTCTCGAAGCTCGTTCCCGGCGCGACGACGCCGGAGCTTCCGCGACTCGACGTCATCACGTACGCGGAGCGCGCGCGCGTCGTGATCGGCATCTGCGGTCTGCTGGCGGTCGCGTTCCTCGCGCTTCTTGCGTGGCGTCTGACGGGCGACGCGTTCGCGGCCGCGATGGTCTCGCTGCTGCTGTTCAGCACCGGCTGGATCTGGCGATTCGGGATCTCGTGCGCGCGCAACGATCCGCCGTCGTTGTTCCTCTTCTGGTCCGGCGTGTTTCTGTTGCTCGAACGGCGGCGCAGCGAACGACTCGATGCATTGCTCGCCGGAGTCGGCATCGGACTCGTCGGTGTCGCGGCGCTCTGGAATCCGAAGTGGCCGCTGGCGACACTCGTGCTGCTCGTGCTGTTCGTCGTGCAGCAGCGGCGCCAGCTCCTCATCGCGCTTGTTCCGCCGATCGTCCTTTGCGCGACCACGATCGCGATCATCGCAACGCAGGTCACGCTCCGCGACTACATCCTCTTTACGTTCCGCTTCAACGCGGCGCTCGGCGTCTGGTTCGCGCGCTCGCCGTTCGTCTCGGAGTTCTGGTTCGAAGGAGAGGCGTGGCGCTACTGCGGTCTGCCGTTCAAAGGATGGATCGTCGCCTGCGTGCTCATCGCCGGCGTTGCGCTACCGGCCGTTCGCGCGCGGCTCAGAACGGCCTGGCTGCCGTTCGCGCTGCTCGCCGCCACGTTCGTCGAGCTCCGCTTCCTGATGTCGTGGCCGAACGTCTGGCCGCAGTATTACCTGCTGTGGTGTTACTCCGCCGCGCTCGTCTACGCGATCATCGCGACGACGCTCGTGCGCCGCAACGTCGTCTTCGTCGCCGCGCTGATCGCAATCGGAATCATCGGTGCGGTCCGCATCCCGTCGCCCGATCCCGATCTGCATCCTGATGGTCTCCGCGCCTGGGGCCGAATCGCGTACGTCCAGCAGCGGCTCGCGCCCGCCGACACTGTATGGGTCGATGCGGTCGCGCATCCGATCGCCGCACGTGACGCGACCTGGTACTGGTACGGCCTCGGCGACATCGTTCCGTTCTCGCTCCAATATCAAGCACTGCCGCACGCCACCGAAGCCGAACTCCCGCTGTGTCGCGCTGAACGCGGACTCGAACCGTCGCTGCGCTTCGTCAGCATTCCGCCGGCCAGCTTGCCGGAATCGCAGAAATGCCTGGCGCGAATGATGGCCGCGAAGCGAGTTCGCTCGACGCCGTTCCGCAACTTGCTCTATCTTCCTTTGCAATGACGCAGCGGATCGCTCTCCTGTCTCTCCTCGCAATCGCGATTGCAGGTGCCGCATTCGCCGACGGCTGTCCGCCGCTGACACCTCCGAATACGTTCATCACGTTCAGCGGCGAGACGTCTGCCTGCAATCAGTCACAGGCTCCGTCATGTCAGTGATCGCATTCGCGGTGCAGGCGTTCAATGCGAACCTCAATTGCCAGGCGAACGGGCCGTTCACGGTTCCGGCGTCGATCAACGTAGCCGGGCCGCCGTTCCTCCCCGCGCCTGTACCGACTCCCGCGATATCGCCGGCGCGGCTCGCGATGCTCGGCGTCGCGCTGGTCATCGTCGCGCGGATCGCGTCGCGCAGCCAGCTCTAGGTCGCGCTTTCCGCCGCGGTCGTCGCTTCGTCGGGCTTGCGCCGCATGTCGAAGAACAGCAGCGCGATGCCGATGCAGATCGCGCTGTCGGCGACGTTGAACGCCGGCCAGTGATGTTCGCGTCCGCCGAGGTTCACGTAGAAGTCGAGGAAGTCGACGACGTAGCGGAAGCGGAAACGATCGACGAGATTGCCGATCGCGCCGCCGAGGATCAGGTGCAGGCCGATCTGCAGGAGACGATCGGTGACCGCGGTGCGGAACGCGTAGACGACCACGATGAAGAAGACGGCGATGGCGCCGGCGTTGAGGATGATCGGGACGAGCGCCGATTCCGCGTTTGCGCCGATGCCGAACGCGGCGCCGGTGTTGCGGACGTGGACGAGCTGGAAGAGATCGGGAACGAGCGGCACTGCTTCATGCAGATCGATGCGGCTGACGATCAGCCACTTCGTGAGCGCGTCGAAGACGACGATGACGATCGCGAGCGCGAGATAGTGAATCCGTTTCACGCGACGGTCTTCTTCTCCTCGATCAGACGATCGAGCTCCGTCCGGACGCGGCCGAGGATCTCGTCGTAGGTGAACTGGCCGAGCGATTCCTCGCCGCGCTTGAGGTTCACGTAGCTCGGCGCGCACCACATGCCGAGGTCGGCGTCGTCGGTCTCGCCCGGTCCGTTCACGCGGCAACCCATCACGGCGATGGTGATGTCGTGCTCCTTCGCATACTGCGTCATCTCTTTCACGTTTTGCGTGAGCTCGATGAACGCTTCGTTTTCGACGCGCGAGCACGACGGGCAGCTGATGATGTTCAGCCCTTTGTGCTCGAAGCGCGGCACGGAACGGAAGCGGCCGGTGGCGATGTCGTCGAGGATCTGGCGGCCGACGGTGATCTCGTCGCCTTTCCTTTCGAACGGCAGCGTGAGCGAGACGCGGATCGTGTCGCCGATCGCGCGCGTGATGAGCTGCTCGAAGGCGATGCGCGTCTTGATGATGCCGTCCGGCGGCATGCCGGCCTCAGTGACGCCGAGGTGCAGCGGGACGTCCGGACGCGCCTCGGCGAAACGGATGTTCGCGTCGATGACCTTGTTAGGATCGGAGTCTTTCAGGGAGACGACGTACTGATCGAAATTGAGGTCGTCGAGCATCGCGCAATGCTCGAGCGCGGAGTCGATCATCGGCGAGATCGAATCGCCGTGCGAGTACTGCGAGACTTTGTCGGGATCGACGGAGCCCGCGTTCACGCCGATGCGCATCGCATTGCCATTGTCGCGCGCCACGGCGACGAGATACGCGACCTTCTCGCGGACGTTCTTCTCGCGCTCGAGATGGTAGAGATGGCCGGGGTTGTAGCGCAGCTTCTGCACGAACGGCGCGACCTTCTCGGCGAGCTTGTAGTTTTCCTGCAGATCGATGACGAGATTCGCGGTGGTCGATTTGCGGATCTCGGCGAGCGCCGCGACGTCTTTCGGGTTGTCGATGGCGATGCGGATGACGTCGGCGCCCGCTTCTTCGAGGAGCTGCACCTGACGGAGAGTGGCGTCGATGTCCTGCGTGCGCGTGGCCGCCATCGACTGGACGGCGATCGGATGTCCGGCGCCGATGGTTACGGTGCCGATGCGCACTTCGCGTGTGGTCCGTTTCATCACGCGCGATGGTAACGGTTCGGAGCGGCAAAGATTCCGCGCCGCGGCCGCTCGCCGACCGAGCGTCCGGTATTGCTTTATTGCTTGAACTACGTCCCGCCGCCCGGCTATCTTGCCGTCTGCCGGCTTGCCGGACCCCTCGACAGATCAGCCACAAATGCTCCGCGGCGGATGCCGCGGACGGAGAGATCCATGCCGCGTCATTACGCAAGAGCGCTCGTCGTTGCCCTCGGGTTTCTCATCGCGGGGGTTCTTCCCGCGGCAGCGGTCGAGTACTACAACTACGGTCTGACGTATCGATACAGCGCGAGCGGCTTCAGCTCGGGCGACGTGGCGCTGACGGTTGCCGCCGACGGGACCGTCTGGTTCGCCGATCCCGGCATGAACGTCATCGGCAAAGTCATCAACGGCCAGCCGGTCGTGATGGCCGGTCAGCAGGGAGTGACGGGAACGGCGGATGGCGTCGGCACGGCGGCGCTCTTCGATCGGCCGAACGGCGTCGCCATCGACGCGGGCGGCAATCTCTTCATCGTCGAAAGCGGTTCCTGCCGCATTCGGAAGATGGCGCCGGATGGAACGGTCACGGCATTCGCGGGCCGCACGTACGGCTTCGGCAACGCCGACGGCGGGCCGACGGTCGCGACGTTCTGGGAGCCGAGCGCGATTGCGATCGATCCGAGCGGAACGCTCTACGTCACCGACAGCGGCAACAACAAGATCCGCAGGATCACGAGCAGCGGAACGGTGTCGACGCTTGCGGGCGCCAACGTCTCGGGACGTGTCGACGCCACCGGCACCGCGGCGCGTTTCTATCGTCCGCTCGATCTCGCATATCGCAACGGTGTGCTGTACATCGCCGACTGGGGCAACAATTCGGTGAGACGCATCGACGTGGCCACCGCGAACGTGAGCACGGTTGCGGGCTACACGATCGCGTATGAAACCGATGGATCGGGCGCGACGTTCGGCTAAGTGAGCGGCGTGGCGGTCACGCCCGACGGCACGCTCTTCATTGCCGATCCCGATCTCAACACGATTCGCCGGATCAATCCCGACGGCTGGGTTACGACCGCCGGCGGCTCGTTTCGTTATCAGGGCGATCGCGAAGGAACCTCGTATGACGCGCGCTTCAACTCTCCGCGTCGCATCGCCGCGCTCGGGAATGACGACATTCTGGTGACTGACAGCGGCCGCATCAAACACGGCACGCCGAAGATCGGCGACACCGCGAAGATCGATACGACGAGCGCCATGACGACCATCGCACGGCAGCTGTCGGTGCTGTCGATGTCGGCGACGCAGTTTCAGTGGAGCATGACGCACGTTCCGGCGGGCTCTGTCGCCGCGCTCTCATCGACCTCGATCAGCAATCCGACATTCACTCCCGATCTGCCGGGCTGGTACGAGCTGCGGCTCGACGCGACGTCGGCGGCCGGCACGAGCATCACGTATGTGAACCTCGACGCCTGGTGCAACTTCCCGGCGCCGGTCATCCGCCTCGACGCGGCGGACGTCTGCCGCGGCGGAACGAATCGCGCGACGATCGATCAGTCGCTCGTCTACTACAACTGGTTCGTTCAGAACGGCACGATTGAAAGCGGGGCCGGTACGAACAGCATCGTCTTCCGCGCCACGACCGCGAATCCGGTAACGGTGTCGTTGTCGGCCGGCGACTCGCAGGGCTGCACGACGTACGTCGTGAAGAACGTACCGATCCGTGCCGTTGCGGGGCCGGCCATTCATCTGAATCCGGCGACGTTCTGTACCGCCGGCGCCGGCTCGACGGCGTCGGTCGATCCGATTTACGCGAGCTACGCGTGGTCGATCTCGGGTGGCACATTCACGACGCCGACGAATGCGTCGAGCGCCGGCTTCAAAGGCAACGGCAACTCGCCGGTGTTTCTCTCGATCACCGTCGCCGACGCGGGCGGCTGCATTTCGACGACGACGAACTACGTCGCGTTTCCGCGACAGCCGGTTGGCGCAATGGTGCAGTACACGCCGGCGCAGCTTTGTCAGAACGGCACTGCCGGAACGGCGACCGTCACGAATGCGTCGAGCTTCCAGTCGTATCAGTGGTCGATCACGAACGGCGTCTTCACGACGCCGGCAGACGGCGTGTCGGTTTCGTATCGCGCGACGACGGCGAACACGGTGCAGCTCGTGCTCTGGGCGACCGACACGACCGGTTGCATTTCGATGACCGGCTACAACGTTCCGATTCGGACGATCGCCGCGCCGGCGGTGACTGCCAGCGGACCACTGACCTTCTGCAACGGCGGCTCCGTGACGCTTACGGCGCCAGCCGGCTACAGCTACGCGTGGTCGAACGGTGCCACGACGCAGTCGACGACCGTGTCGACGAGCGGCAACTACACGGTGACGATCAGCGACGCCGGCGGCTGCACGGCGACGAGCGCCGCGAAGACGGTGACGGTGACGAATCCGCCCGCGCCGCCACTGCTCGCGTTCGACTCGGCGACGGTTTGCGCGTCGTCGACCGCCGGTGCAAGCGTGCCGGCAGGATTCGCGTCGTATCAATGGAGCGTCACCGGCGGCACGGCGAGCGGTCCGGCCAATGCGGCGCACTTCAACTACGTCGCTGCTGCGTCGGGCAACGTGACGCTGACGGTCGTCGTCACCGACGCGAACGGTTGCTCGGCGACGAACAGCGCGACCGCTCCGATTCACACGCTTGATGCGCCGACGATTCACGCCACGCCGCTGGCGATCTGTCCGAACGGTTCGCCGGCCATCGCCGCCGTCGACAATCCGTCCAGCTACGCATCGTTCCTCTGGAGCGTCGCGAACGGGACGATCGAAGGATCGAGCACATCATCGAACGTCGCGTTCCATGCGAATGGCACGCAGCCGCTGCTGCTGACTCTCGACGTGACCGACTTCAGCGGCTGCACGGCGCGCGCGAGCATGACGATCGACATCCGCACGCTGGCGCCTCCGACGATTCGCGCGACGCCGCTGGCGATCTGTCCGAACGGCGCGCCGGCCATCGCAGCGGTCGACAATCCATTCAACTACGCGTCGTTCCAATGGAGCGTCGCGAACGGCACGATCGAAGGATCGAGCACGTCATCGAACGTTGCGTTCCATGCGACCGGCACGCAGCCGGTGCTGCTGACTCTCGACGTGACCGACTTCAGCGGCTGCACGGCGCGCGCGAGCATGACGATCGACATCCGCACGCTGGCGCCGCCGACGATTCGCGCCACGCCGCTGGCGATCTGTCCGAACGGCTCTCCGGCCATCGCAGCGGTCGACAATTCGTTCAACTACGCGTCGTTCCAGTGGAGCGTCGCGAATGGCACGATTGAAGGTTCGAGCGTCGGATCGAACGTGGCGTTTCATGCGAACGGCACCGCGCCGGTGCTGCTGACCGTCGATGTGACCGACTTCGGCGGCTGCACGGCGCGGTCGAACATCACGATCGACATTCGCACGCTGGCGCCTCCGACGATTCACGCGACGCCGCTGGCTGTTTGTCCGAACGGTTCGCCGGCCATCGCAGCGGTCGACAATTCGTTCAACTATGCGTCGTTCCAATGGAGCGTTGCGAACGGGACGATTGAAGGATCGAGCGTCGGATCGAATGTCGCGTTACATGCGAACGGCACCGCGCCGGAGCTGCTGACCGACGACGTCATCGACTTCGGCGGCTGCACGGCGCGC
>JAOBAU010000231.1 GCA_025463165.1 Acidobacteriota bacterium
GTCTGCGCTGCTGCCGTCACGGCGACGAACAGCAGCGCAAAGACCACCTTCTTCATTTCGTCAACTCATTGACCAGCGGCGTGGCGGCGTACACCTTCTTCAGCGCTTCCATGATTCCGCGCGCGTGCACCGAGACGCCGCGTCCCTGGCGATCATCGAACTGGTAGTCCCACGACAGCGACTGCAGGTTGCCGTCGAACACGATGCCGACGAATTCGCCGGCGCGGTTCACGACCGGGCTGCCGGAGTTGCCGCCGATGATGTCGACGGTGCTGACGAAGTTGAACGGCGTCTTCATGTCGACGACCGGCTTCTTCGCCAGCCAGCTCTTCGGCAGATCGAACGGCGTCTTGTTGCCGTGCTCCGCGGCGCGCGCAAACGCGCCGGAGTAGACCGTCGCCCACGGAATCTGTTTCCCGTTCTCTTCGTAACCTTTCACCGCGCCGTACGAAAGCCGCAGCGTGAAGGTCGCATCGGGATACGTCTCGCCACCCGAAACGGCGAAGCCGGCTTTGGCGATCTTCGCGTACGCCTGGCGCAGCGGCTCATCGACCTGCTGTTCGTACAGCGTCCGAATCTCGCGCGTCCGCGGATCGACCTGACGGGCGAAACGGATCATCGGATCGTTCGACGCATCGACGGCCGCTTTGCCGCCTTCAACCAGCTGCTGGCGGAACTTCGCATCGCCGATTTTCGTGCCGCGCACGAGCTCCGCCGCGAGCGACTGCGGCGACTGGTTGCCAAGCACCTGACGCACGAGCGGGTTGTCGGCACCGACGACTTCCACCCAGTGCGCGAGCGCATCGCTGAGCTTTACGGTTTCCAGATCGGCGTAAACCGGAGCATCGGCGAGCAGCGCCTGCTTCACCGATTCGAGATTCGAATCGCGGAACTCGCGCAGGCGCTCGCCGCTCGGTTTCTGCAGCTCGTCGGCGAGACGGACGATGTCGCGCGCGTCGGCGAAGAGCGTGCTGTTGAAGTTCGTCACCGAACGTTCGCGAAGGATCGGGCGATAGACGTCGAGCGCCTTCTCGACCGCCGGCCACGCATCGGCGTACGCCGCAGCCATCTTCGGATCATTGGCGATGGCGTCGCGCAGTTTCTGTTCGGCGGCGCGTTTGGCGGCGACGATCTGCGGATCCTGCAGGCCCGCCTCCATGCCGCCGTACGCCTTGCGCGAATTCTCCCAGCCGCGCAGCTCTTCGTTCGCGCGGCGCGCGTTCTCGGCGCTCCGTTCCGCGTAGTTGCTGTAGAGCACTTCGCGGCGGCGCAGCAGCTCGAGCGTGTACGAGAAGGCGAGATCGCGGAAGAACTCGAGATGCGTGACGGTGTTGAGGCGATGCGTGCCGCCCGGATGGCCGGAGACGAACACGAGCTCTCCATCTTTCGCCCCTTCGGCGCTCCACTTCAGATAGTTGTCGATCTTCGCCGGCTTATCGTTCTCGTACGCGCGGAAGAAGGCGACGTCGAGGTCGTAACGCGGATATTCGAAGTTGTCGGGATCGCCGCCGAACGACGCGATGGAGACTTCCGGCGCGAAGACGAGCCGGACGTCGGTGTATTTCTTATAACGATAGAGGTGGTACTCGCCGCCCTGGTAAAGCGTGACGACGTCGCTGCGAAGGCCGGTGCTCTTCGTCGATTCCTGCTCGATCGCCGCCATCACGGAGCGGCGTGCGCGCTGCGCGTCGGCGGCGCTCATCTCAGGCGTAACCGCGCCGTTCACGCGCGCCGTCACGTCTTCGATCGACATCAGCACGTTCAGCTCGAGATCGACGCACTTCACTTCATCGGCGCGCGTTTTCGCGTAGTAGCCGTCGCGGATGTAGTCCTTCTTCTCCGTCGAGATCTTCTGCAGGCAGTCGAGACCGACGTGATGATTGGTCAGCGCCAGTCCGTCTTTCGACAGGAACGAGCCGGAGCCGCCGCTGTTGAAACGGATCGACGATTTCTGCAGATGATCGAGCCACGCCTGGGTCGGCTCGAAGTTGTACTTCTGCCTGAGCGCCTGGCGCGGCGGGCGGTTGAACAGCCACATGCCTTCGTCGGCGAGCAGCGGGAACGCGATGAGCGCTGCGAGAAGCAGCAGGGTGAGCTTGCGCATGGGATACGCCTCCTTCAGTTGCGGAGGCGCATTGTACGACCGCCGGCTATCGAGCGGCAGGAACGCGCCAGTTCGTAACAAGTGTGAGCGGCAGCGCGTCGCCTTCGCCGCCGTTGATGGCGACCATGCCGTTGCGGCTGATGTCATACGGCGCGGTCGCGTACGCGTTGAGATCGATGCGAAAGAGCTTGCGCTGTGCGCCGATGACGAACGCATCCGAGGAGCCGTCGACGTCGACTTCCGCGAGCTCGTGATTGAGCGTCACGAAGCGGATTTTCCTGCCGTCGGCCGACCAGCGCGGCAATCTTCCGCCGCCGTTCGAAACCTGCCACTGTCCTTCGCGCGGCGGATACGGAATCACGTAGACCTCTTCGTGATCGCTCTCGATGCCGGTGAATGCGATCCATCGTCCGTCAGGCGAGAGATACGGTCCGTACGCGGTCATCCGCTCGACGAGCTTCACCGGTTTGCGATTCGTTCCGGAGAGCTCGACGGCGACGATCGCGCTCGATGCGGTGCTCGTTCCGTACGATGCGAAAATCGTCTTCGCATCCTTCGTCATCGAGCAGACGATGAAGTCGGCGACGGTGTCGCTGGCGAGCACTTCGCGCGGCGTGCCGCCGCGAACCGCCTTGCGACAGATGTTGCCGAAGCCGGGACCGAGTCCCTGCCCCGCCGTGTAATAGATGTATGCGCCGTCGGCGGACCAGACCGGACTGGCGACGCGATCGGCATCGAACGTCAGCCGCGTGCGCGTCCCTTTGGCGACGTCGATGATCCAGATGTTCGCCTGCGGGTCGCCGACCGTCATCGCCAGCCGTTCGCCGTCCGGCGCGAACGCGATGTCGGAGTACTTGCCGCGCTCCGGCAGCGCGCTGATCGTCTTGCCGTTGATGTCGGAGAAGGTGATGCGGCTGCCGCTTGGATCGCCCCCTTCCTGATACGCGAGCACGCCTTTGCTCGACGCGTCGAAGACGCCGCGCCAGATCGAGACGTCGTAGCGGACGCGCGGCACGACCGTCATCGCGCGGCCGGTGAGCTCGAGCTTGTCCTTATCGAATGGCTGCGCGAGCAGCGCGCCGTCGCGCACGAAGAGCAGACGTCCATCGACGTACGCGACGTTGCTCGCACATGCGAAGAGACGTTTGTTCGTGACGCCGTCGGTCGACAGCGCCCAGATCGACATGTCGGGCGATGCCGGCGCGAAGTGGCTCGCGGCGAGATAGAGAATCCATTTGCCGCCGGGCAGCGCGATCGGCCAGCGATGCGTGGTGATCTGTTTGCCATCCGGTTTCGTGAGTCGCGAGGGCGTGCCGCCGCCGGCGCCGACGCGAAAGAGTCCTTCGCGCGTGACCGGTTCGTAGACGATGGTTCCGTCTTCAAGCCAGACGCCGCCGCGCGCATCGTCGGCCGGCGCGATCGTCGTGGCAACTCCGCCGCCGATCTCGATCGTCTTCAGCTTTGCGTCGGCGAAGAAGCCGAGGCTGCGGCCGTCGGGCGACCAGAAGGGAGCCATCGCGCCGGCGGTTCCGTCGACTTTCTTCGCATCGGCCGATCCGAGCGGACGAAGCCAGATGCCGCGCGAGGCGTCTTCGCCAACGGCGACGAATGCGAGCGTCCGTCCGTCGGGCGAGATGGCCGGTCCGCCGCCGTTGTCGCCGGTGAAGAGATAGCGTCCGTTGGCCGGCGCGATGACCGACGAGACGACCGGCTCACTATTCGCCGCGTTGCGCCGCGCCATCAACGCAACGATGACGATCAGCGCGATCGCGAGCAGTGCGGCGGCGCTCCACGCGATCGTTTCGCGCGCCGAACGGCGGCGCGCCAGCGGCAGCATTCCCGACGACGGCGTCGAACGTTCATCCCGAATCCAGCGGAGCTGGAGCATCAGATCGTGCGCGGTCTGGAAGCGCTCGTCAGGATTCTTGGCGAGACACGTCGTCACGACGCGCTCGAGCGAGATTGGCGTGAGCGGCTGGATCGAGGTGATCGGCGGTGGATCATGTTCGAGGATCTGCGCGATCGTGCTGGCGCGGCTCTTCCCTTCGAACGCGCGGCGGCCGGTCGCCATCTCATACAGCACCGCGCCGAACGTGAAGATGTCGCTGCGCGCGTCGCACTCTCCATGCTCGAGCTGCTCCGGCGCCATGTACTGGAACGTGCCGACGATCGTTCCCTCTTCGGTGAGCGGACGCGAGATCGTCATCTGCAGCGTTTCGCTCGTACCACTGGCGAGCAGCGACGACATGAACGGCTTGGCCAGTCCGAAGTCGAGGAGCTTCGCGCCCGATTTCGTCAGGATGATGTTGCTCGGTTTCAGATCGCGATGGACGACGCCGCGGCGATGTGCTTTGTCGAGCGCATCGGCGATCTCGCCGCCGTAGCGAAGGATCTGTTCGAGCGGCAGCGCGCCGCGCTGGAGCCGTTCCGCGAGCGTCTCGCCTTCGATCAGCTCCATGACGAGGAAGTCGGTGCCGTCGTCTTCGTGGCCGACGTCGTAGAGCGCGCAGATGTGCGGATGACTGAGGCTGGAGATGACGCGCGCTTCGCGCTCGAAGCGCGCGCGCACCTGCGGATTCGCGGAGAACGCGGGCGGCAGGACTTTGATGGCGACGTCGCGGCCGAGGCGCGTGTCGTGCGCGCGATAGACCTCGCCCATACCGCCGGCGCCGATCGGCGTGGTGATCTCGTACGGCCCGAGGCGGGTTCCCGGCGTCAATGTCACGTGCGCGGGAAGTCTACGCGTCCCAGCTCGTGCCGTTCATCTGCGCCACGATTTTCGCGACCTCGATGTAGTCGGCGTTCTCGGGCAACTGATGCAGCGACGCCGAGAAGAGCTGCTGCGTCAGCGCGAGCATCGGCGTCGATGCGTGCAGCTGATGCGACAACGAGTTCGCGATGCGAATGTCTTTGTCGTGATGCGCGAGCTTGAAGACGAGCGGCCATTTGCCGTCGGCGATCCGCATCGGCAGCAGGTTCTCGGATGCGTTCGAGCGTCCGCTCCCCGCGTTCGTCACCGCCAGCGCTGTCCTGATGTCGATGCCGAGCTCTTTCGCGAGCAGCAAACACTCGGCCGTCATCCAGACCGTGGCGCCCATGATCGAATTGGTCAACACCTTGATCGCATGGCCGGTACCAACGTCGCCGACATGAATGATCGTCTTGCCGTTGATGCGCAGAATTTCGCGCGCGCGCTCGAAGTCTTCCGCGCTGCCGCCGATCATGATCGTCAGCGTTGCGTTCTCCGCTCCGACGACGGCGCCGGTGACCGGCGCATCGACGAACGCGACCTGTTTCCGCGCGAGGCGCTTCGCCGTTTCGCGGCTGACGTTCGGATCGCCGCTCGTCGCATCGATCCACAACGTGCCTGGCTGCAGATGTTCGATCAGCTTGTCGACGGTCTCGTCGACCTCGCTGCTGGTCGGCAGCATCGTGATGATGACCGGCGCGTTCGCGCATTCGGTGAGATCGGAAGCGACGCGTGTGCCGTGCTCGCGCGCGTGGCGCTCCGCTTTTTCGGCGGTGCGATTCCACACGAGCACTTCATGTTCTTTGGCGAGGTGGCGCGCCATCGGAAAACCCATGGCGCCGAGACCGATGAATGCGATTTTCATCGGCGCATCATGCAGCAGGTTGAGAAGACGGTCGAGACCCTCCGGCTCGCATTGCAGAGAGAGAGAGAGAGGTAGCTTCAGCAATTGGTCCACGGAGGCACGCCCATTCGCCCGCACACCGTGGCTGGGTCCGAGGTGGGAGCGATGCAGGAGGATCTCGATCGTCTTCTCAAGGAACAAAAAACCAAAGGAGCGGAAACGAAAAAAGGGGCATTACGCCCCTTTGTTGCCGTCGCCGGCTCGTTGCTGTTCGGCGATTCTACATCAGGCGGCGAGTCGAATTGTGATGGCGATCACTTCTTGTACCAGTCGGCATTAATTTGCGTGAACTGAACCCACTTCGCCGGCACGAGATCGGCGGGGAAGATCGCCTGCACCGGACACGCCGGCTCGCACGCTCCGCAATCGATGCAAACCTCGGGGTCGATATAGAGCATCGTGTCTTCGGCGAACCCGTCTTCATCCTTGCGCGGGTGAATGCAGTCGACCGGACAAACGTCGACGCACGCGGTGTCCTTCGTTCCGATGCACGGCTCAGCGATCACATACGTCATGGGGTACGCTTCCTCCGCGCGGCATTCTAGCCGAAGAGCGCGATACGCATTCCAGCCGAAGAGCGCACGACCCTACTGCGGCTGCGTAGCCCGAAGGCGAACCGTCGCGACGAACGTACCGTTCACTTTCTGCCGATACTCGTCCGTTCGGCGCGAGACTCTCTGCAGATAGTTGAGCGTCTCCGGGAACGGCGGCACGCCGCCGAAACGCTCGACGTTGCCTTCCCCGGCGTTGTACGCCGCGAGCGCGATGCGCTGATCGCCGAAGCGATTCACCAGGTAGTGCAGGTACTTCGTTCCGGCCGCGACGTTCTTCTCGGGATTGAACAGATCGCTCGTACCCATCAAACGTCCCGTCTCCGGGACGATCTGCATCAGACCCTGCGCGTTCTTCTCCGACACGAGACGCGGACGAAAATCGGATTCCGCTTCGACGACCGCCGCGACGAGCTCCGGCGGCAGACCGTAGCGACGCGCTTCACGATAAATGAACGTGCCGTACGGAACGTGCGCGCGGAAGAACTCTTCCTTCGCGGTGTCGATGGTGAAGGTGCGCTGCGCGTCGCGCGGCCCGAGAAACTCGGCGCGCACTTTCGCGGTGGTGAAGATCGGCAACGCCTGCGTCGGCGCCGCCTGACGCGTCGTCATCATCGATGCGCGCGACATGATTTCCGGAATGGTCAACTTGTTGATCGACATCGCTTCGATGGACGGGAAGCCGAGCAAACCGAAAGCGAGCGGCACTCCGAAGAGCAGCGCCATGCCGCCGTTGCCGATTTGTTTCGCGCCGCGGCGCGCGAGGCGCAGCGAACGGCGCCACAGTGTCCGCTCGCGGCGCGCATGCTCCTGACAGTCGCAGATGACTCGGTAGTCCCAACGAGCTGCGTGCTTCGACGTCGACATACGGGAAACGCCGAAGGGCAAAAGACGGACCACTTTGCCACGCGTGGCGAGCAAGTCGCTGATCGCATGGGAGATCGCGTCCGCGTCGAAAGGACGCGGAAACGGCATTGCGCAGGGCGCAACGGCCGAGCCCGCAACGGCTACACTAAGATTCATGCGTATCAATCGCAGAAAGTTCCTCTCCATCTCTGTTGCTGCCCCATTCGCATCGTCGGCAGTCATTGCCGCAACGCGTCCGCGAAACGACACTCCATCCGCGCACATGCTGCAGATGAACGGCTATGCCGTGAATGCCGAGACGCCGCTGGAGTTGCTGACTGACTACCTCACGCCCAACGAACTGTTCTTCGTCCGAAGCCACTGGATTCCGCGCACACCCAACCTCTCCAGATGGCGACTGACGGTCGATGGCGAAGTCAAAACGCCTGTCAGCCTCAGTCTCGCAGATTTGCGAAAACTGCCCGTGACCGAGGTCACGTGTGTCCTGCAATGTGCAGGCAACGGTCGCGCACTCTACACGCCGGTACTGCCCGGTGTCCAGTGGCGGTATGGCGCGGTCGGCAATGCGCGGTGGCGCGGAGTACGCGTTCGCGACGTGCTGCAACTCGCCGGCGTAAAGGATTCGGCGAAGCATCTGCACCTCTTCGGCAGCGACGATCCGCCGCGCAAAGTGCCGCCGTTTCATCGCTCCGTCGAACTGGCGAAGGCGATGGACGACGCGATCCTCGCGTATGAGATGAACGGCGTGAAGTTGCCCGCCGAACATGGCGCGCCGCTTCGTCTCGTCGTCCCCGGATGGGCCGGCGATCACTGGATGAAATGGCTGGTCCGTCTCAGCCCGCAGGCGGAATCGCAGCGCGGCTTCTACATGGAGACGGCGTATCGCTATCCGCTGCAGCCTGGCGCCGCGGGCGTCGCGTTCAAGCCGGAAGAGATGTCGCCGGTGACGGAGCTGTTCGTGAAGTCGAACGTCACGACGGCGCCGAAGAAAGCGAAGGCCGGCACGACGTACGACATCCGCGGCTTCGCATTCTCCGGCGCGCCAGACATCGCGAAAGTCGAAGTGAGCGACGACGACGGCGCGACGTGGAACGAAGCACAACTCGATGCGCGTCATTCGCCGTACGCGTGGCGACTCTGGTCGTATCGCTGGACGCCGCGCGCTGCCGGCACCGCGCGCGTGATGGTGCGCGCGACCGATTCGCGCGACCGCGTGCAGCCGCGTGACGCGACGTGGAACCAGAGCGGATATCTCTACAACGCGTGGCATACGGTCGACATCGAGGTGACGGCATGAAGCGCGCGCTGGTTCTGCTCTGCGCGGCGCTGCTGCTCCTCGCCGCCGCGAAAAAAGCGCCGCGCTTCAATGCGTCGCTTCCCACCGTTGGTACGCGCTTCGGCACGCTCCCGTTGGGAAAAGGACGCGCGCAAACGGAAGCAGCGTGCTACGCCTGCCACTCCGCCGATCTTCTGCTGCAGCAGCGGCTGACGGAGAAACAGTGGACCGCGGCGGTGGAGAAGATGATCCGCTGGGGCGCGGAAGTGAAGGACGCCGACAAGCCGGTCGTCATCGCCTACCTCGCGAAGAACTTCGGCCCGGAGAATAAGTTCGTGCCGCGGAAGACGCGGCCGATCGGCTACTGAAAACACAAAGGACCGCGAGCGCAACGCTCGCGGTCCCGGTTCGTTACTGCATCTTGACGATCGTCACTTCCGTCGGGAGCTTTGCGTCTCTCCAGCCATTCCAGCCGCCGAGAAGCGCGGCCGCGTTCTTGACTCCGTGAGCATTCAGGTCCAGCACCGCACGGGCGCTCGTGTGCTCGGCTTGTCAGGCACAGTAGGTGATGATCAATTTCCCGGGCGTGATCTGCCGGATACCGGCGACGATCTCGCTTTCCGGGATGCTGATCGCACCCTTGATGTGACCCTGGTTGTACTGGTCGCGCGAACGGACGTCGACATAGACGGCCTTCTTCGCTTTGACGAGCTTCATCGCTTGTTCGCGCGTGATCCGGCGCGCAGATTCCAGCGACGCTTCGGCCGTCTGCGCGGGGGTGATCTGGACGTTGCTGTTGCTCGTCCCGATCGTTCCCTTCGCCTGCGGCGGCTGCGTCGGCTTCATCTGAGCGCTCGCGATGCACGCGAAAAGAGCGGCGATCGCTGCTGCTGTGATTCTCCGCATTTCCGTTGAGCCTCCTTGACGTAGTGACATTCGGAAAACCGCGCCCGCCGCCGACCTCTTCCCGTCAGGGCATCGGCAGGCGGATCGTGAATTGCGCGCCCTGGCCTTCTTCACTGTCGACCGCGATCGAGCCCTGATGCGCTTCGATGATCGCTTTGGCGATGTAAAGACCGAGCCCGAGTCCGCCGTAGTAGCGGCTCGACACGTTGCGCGCACGATGGAAACGCTCGAACAGTTTCGGGATCTCGTCGCGCGGAATGCCGATGCCGTGATCGATGACCGCGGTCAGCATGTGACCGTCGTTCGCGGAGACGTGCACGTCGATGTCGGACGTTTCGCCCGAGTACTTGATGGCGTTCGACAACAGGTTGTCGACGACCTGGCGCATCCGATCGGGATCGACGAGCAGCTTCGTCTCGTCGAGCGCCGCGGTGAACGTGAGCCGCCGCTGCGGGTTCTGTACGCGGAACGCGGAGATGCGCCGCTCGATGAATTCCAGCCAGCGGATCGGCTGCGGATCGATCTGCAATCGATTGGTCTCGATGCGTGAGACGTCGAGCAGCTCGGAGATCAAACCCATCATCCGATCGACTTCGCCGAGGACCGCGTTGAGGTAAGTCATCCGCTCGTCGGACGCGAGATCGTTCACGGTCTGCGCGAGGAGCTGCGTGTAGCCCTTGATCGTCGTGAGCGGCGTGCGCAGCTCGTGCGATGCGACGGAAAGGAACTCGTCTTTCTTGCGGTCGAGCTCCTGCAGCGCGGTGATGTCGCGCATCTCGAGGTCGGCGCCGACGATGCCGTTCGAGTCGATCGGCGCGGCGGCGATGGAGAGATCGAGTTCATTGCCGCTGATGACGTGACGTCCGATGGCAAGGTAATCGGGAACCTTCATGCCGCTGA
>JAOBAU010000365.1 GCA_025463165.1 Acidobacteriota bacterium
CGATCGTGCCGGCGGAGTAGTAGTTCACGGCGGCCGCAGCTTTGACCGCCATCGCGCCGAGGCGCTGGCGAAGCTCTTCATCGACGACCGGCGACGGACACTCTTCGACGACTTTCTGATGGCGGCGCTGCAACGTGCATTCGCGCTCGCCGAGGTGAATGAGATTGCCGTGTTGATCGCCGAGGATTTGGACTTCGATGTGCCGCGGCGACGGGATGAATTTTTCTGCGTAGACGGACCCGTCGCCGAAGAACGACTGCGCTTCACTGGTGACGCGCTCGTATGACGAGCGAAGATCTTCCTCGCGTTCGACGAGACGCATTCCTTTGCCGCCGCCGCCCGCGCTGGCCTTGATCATGATCGGCAGGCCGGCGCTCTTCGCGAACGCCGCGATCTCATCGAACGACTTCACCGGCTCGGTGAGACCGGGGACGACCGGAACGCCGGCGGCCTGCATTCGCTGACGCGACTCTGTCTTCGAGCCCATCGCGTCGATCGATTCAGGTGACGGTCCGATGAAGAGGATGCCGGCGTCGCGGCAGGCGCGCGCGAACGCGGCGTTTTCGGCGAGGAAGCCATAGCCGGGATGGATCGCTTCGGCGCCGGTCTTCTTTGCAGCGTCGAGAATGTTGTCGATGCGGAGATAGCTTTCGCGCGACGGTGCGGGACCGATCGGCATCGCCTCGTCCGCGTAGAGGACGTGCAGCGCGGCGCGATCGGGTTCCGAGTAGACGGCGACGGTCGGATAGCCGAGCTCGCGACAGGCGCGAATGACACGCACGGCGATCTCTCCGCGGTTGGCGATGAGCACTTTCACGGCGCGCGATTGTACAGCGGCACGGTCGGCGCGAACGACGCGCGGAACGCTGGTACGATGCGCCGCATGACTGACGGAACTCCCACGGCCTCGATCACTGAACAACGGCAGCAGCTCATCTCCGGAGTCATCGAAACGCTGATCGCCGATTTGAAGGGCGGCACCGGCGACAAAGACCGGCGGCGTCAGGTCGAAGAGTGGCTGCGCACGCTCGCCGAAAAGTATCCCGAGTTCCGGATCGAGGTCGGATTGCGCGACTACTACATCGCCGAAGCACAGCGGCTGCGCATCGAGTTCGATCAGGCGCAGGAGCTGGCCGACAAGTTGTCGCTGGCGCGCAACATCGAAGGGTTTCTCGATCGCGCCGCCGACTACGACCGGCGGATTGCGGAGCGGTAGTGATCGGCGACCTGTTCGCGCACATGGAGTGGGCGGACGCGCGTGTCTGGCGCGCGGCGGTCGAGGCGAAAGCGACCGGCGACGAGACGCTGCGCGACAAACTGCATCACATCCATCTGACGCAGCGCGGATTCTTCGTCATCTGGACCGGCGGCGAATTGAACCTGCCGTGGAAACCGTTCGCCGATCATGCGGAAACGATCGCGTGGGCGCGCGGCAACTACGCCGAGCTGCTTCCTTACGTTGCGAACGCGAGTGAACAGGAGCGCGATCGCATCGTCGAATTTCCGTGGGCGGCGCAGCTCGTCGGGGAGTTTGAAACGCCGGCGCCGATCACGCTGCGCGACACGTTCGTTCAGCTGCCGAGCCACAGCACGTATCACCGCGGTCAGGTGAACATGCGGTTGCGCGAGCTTGGAAACGAGCCGCCGCTCGTCGATTACATCGCGTGGCTCTGGCTCGGGCGGCCGAAGCCGGTGTGGCCGTAAAACGAAAAAGGCTCGCATGTTTGCGAGCCTTTCATCGAGTTTACCTTTGGTGCCCAAGGCCGGACTCGAACCGGCACGGGTTTCCCCACACGCCCCTCAAACGTGCGCGTCTACCAATTCCGCCACTTGGGCTGGTGCAAAGAGCATTACTGCGTGACTATTTCTTCGGGGCTGTCGGAGCGGCTGAAGGATGGCCGCTCATGACGGAGGAACGCGGACGGGCCTGAAGGATCGCGAGAGAGAGCGACGTCAGAACGAACGCGATGAAAAATCCGGTGGTGAGTTTGTGCAGAAGCGTGGTCGCGCCGCGCGCGCCGAACGCCGTCTGCGAGCCGCCGCCACCGAATGCGCCCGCCAGATCCGCGCCTTTGCCCTGCTGGACAAGGACGACGAGGATCAGGAAGACGCTGATGATGACGTGCAGAATGACGAGAAATACGGTCATGGGTTCTCCGATGCGATGGCAGCTAACCGGTCAAGGGGGCGAATTCTTCCCGGATTGACCGGTGATGTCAAGACACCTTCATCGCGTCGAAAATCGCGAGGAACTTCTCGGATGAAAGACTGGCGCCGCCGACGAGATATCCATCCATGCCGCCGTTCGTCTGCAGATCCGTCACGTTGTCCGGCGTGACGCTCCCGCCGTAAAGAATCGGCGCGTCATCGCGATAACGCACGGGCCAGAAACGAGCGAGCGCGTCGCGAATGTCGGCGACTGTTTCCGCGACCATCGCGCCGCTGGCGCTGCGTCCGGTGCCGATCGCCCAGACCGGCTCGTACGCGATGACGACTTCGCGCGCGCTTTCGAGCGCAGGCGTCGTCACCGCGCGAATCTGTTCCGCGAGATGCCGCGCGACGTGACCCGCTTCGCGCACGCGCAGATCCTCGCCGACGCAAAGCACCGGCGTCAGATTCGCTTCGAGCGCCGCGGTCAGCTTGCGCTGCAGCAGCGCATCCGTCTCGCCGTAAAGCGCGCGCCGCTCGGAATGTCCGACGAGCGCGTAACGGACGCCGAGCTCCTGCAGCATCCACGCGGAGACTTCCCCGGTGAACGCGCCCGACTTCTGATCGGCGCAGTTTTGCGCGCCGGCGAAAATACGATCGGGCGCGCGCGTCACGTCGCGAAGATACGGAAAGGGCGGCGCGACGACGATCTCGACGTCGTTCATCTCCGCGCGTCCGACAGCGTCAAGATATGGACGCATCCCTTCCGGCGGGAGGTTCATCTTCCAGTTGGCGATCAGGTAACGGTTGCGCATGCGGGGGTGCAGTCTACGTCACGCTTCCGGCGTAGCGATTCTTCCCCTCGCGCTTGGCGGCGTAGAGCTGCTCGTCGGCGCGCCGCAGCAGACCGGCGGCCGTCTCATCGGTCGGCGCGTTGTCGGCGATGCCGATCGAAATCGAGCATTGAATCGCTCCCTCTTCATCGGTCGGAATCGTCAGACGCCGCACGCGGCTCATGATTCGATCGGCGACCGCAAACGCGCCGTGCAGATCGGTGTGCGGCAGGATGATCGCGAACTCGTCGCCGCCAAAGCGCGCGAAGAGATCGGGCGGACGAAGCGTCTCGCGCACGGTGCCGCAAAGCTCCGACAGCACGACGTCGCCGACCGTGTGGCCGAAGCCGTCGTTGATCTGCTTGAAGTCGTCGACGTCGAACATCAGCAGCGACAGCGGCAGGCTGTAGACGCGCGCACGCTCGAACTCCTGCGGCAGATGGCGGCGGAAGTAGCGCTTGTTCCAGATCCCGGTGAGATCGTCGGTGTCGGCCAGCTCGAGGATCTGTTCGCGCGCGCGGATGTTGCCGAGCAGCATCGAAGTCTGCGCGGAAAAAATCTCCAGGACCTGACGCTCGAACGCATCGAACGATGGCGCCGAACGATAGAGCAGCAGGATGCCGGCGATGCGGTTGTCCTGCTTGAGGATCGTGTGCATTTCATGTTCGAGCGTCTGCGGTCCTTCGATGTCGGGAAGATCGGCGCGCTCGAGTTTCACCACCACGTCGGTTCCTTCGAACGGAACCGGGATCTGCGACTCGAGCGTTTCGCGCATGCGGCGGACGAGCGCGTCGTTGATCATCGACTCGGCGGCGGTGCGCGAAAGCATGTAGAGATCGAGATGCTGCTCGAGCATCAGCGCCACCGCGACGTCGAACGGCACGGTCTCGTGCAACGTCCGGAATGCGGAGCTGAAAAGCTCGGAGAGCGATGACGCTCCCGAGATTTGTCCGGTGAGCCGCTGCACGAGCGACAACACCTGACTGACCTGATGCTCGTTTTGATTCACGCGCGTTCTCAAATTATAGAGCGGGGCCGGAGCGCGAGACCCGATCGCGCTCGCCCCTATAATGCACCGAAGATGATCCGTGAAGCGGAGGCGATTCCTTATACGCCGGAGCTCCTTCGCGGCGAGCGCCTGCTGGTGCTCGCTCCCCACCCCGACGATGAAGTGATCGGTTGCGGCGGTCTCGTCGCCCAGCATCTGCGCGAACAGCGCGCCGTCCGCGTCGTTGTTGCAACCGATGGAGCAGAAGCAGAAGCGGTGCCGGATCGCAATGCGTACCGCGAGTTACGCGAAGAAGAATCGCGCGGGGCCCTCGCGCTCCTCGGCAACCGCGGCGAGGTGGAGATTGAGTTTCTCCGCCTTCCCGACCGCGCGCTCGCCGGGTCGCTCTCACAGCTCCGCTACTCGCTCGCGCTCGTGCTCCGCCGCTTTCGTCCCGACCTGATCGCCGTGCCGTCGCCGATCGAGATTCATCCCGATCACTCCACGCTGGCGCGCGAATTCTGCGAGCTGGTGCAGCGCGACGAGACGCTTTTCTCGGAGCTGGCGACGTCGCGCGTGGCGTTCTACGAAGTCGGACAGCCGATCCGTCCGAACACGCTCGTCGACATCACCGACGTCGCCGACGCGAAGTCGGCAGCGATCGCCGCACACGCATCGCAGCACGCGATCCGTGATTACGGCGCGTACGCGCGCGGGCTGAACGCGTATCGCGCGATGACGTTGCCGCCCGCGGTGCGCGCCGCGGAAGCGTATTACGTGCTGCCGCTGCCGCAACTGCGCACGACCGCGTTCTCGGCGCTGCAGAAAACGATTGGTGAAGCGCGGCTGATCGAGACGACGCGAGAGACGGTACCGATCAGCGTCATCGTCCGGACGAAGGATCGTCCGCGGCTGCTGCGCGAAGCGCTGACCTCGATCAAAAAGAACGGCTACCCATGCGAGGTCATCGTCGTGAACGACGGCGGCCCAAAGCCGCTGCTGATCGATGAAACGCTCGTCGAGCATGAAACGTCGCGTGGGCGTTCCGAGGCGATGAACAGCGGCGTGAAGGCAGCGACGTCGAAGTTCGTGGCGTTTCTCGACGACGACGATCTGTATTACCCCGAGCATCTGGAAACGCTCGCGAATGCGACGGAAACGGCGGCCGCCGGCTGGTACAGCGACGCGGTCTCGGCGTTCTCGCAGCGCAAAAAGAACGCGCTCATGCCGACGGTCACGAAGTTGCGCCTCTTCGCGCAGGACTTCGATTGCGACCTGCTGCTGCTCGACAACTACATCCCGCTGCCGACGCTGCTCGTGGAACGCGAAACGTTCCTCGACCTCGGCGGTTTCGATCCGGCCTTCGATCTCTTCGAAGACTGGGACTTTCTGATTCGCCTGTCGCAACGCGACCGGCTCATTCGCGTCCCGCGCATCACCTGCGAGATTCGCCAGTTCGAGGACGGCACGTCGATCACGCGCGAGAATCCGGAAGGCTCGCGCACTTTTCGCGAGGCGAAGCTGCAGGTCTGGCGCAAGCACGCGAAGCTCATCGACAACGACGTCATCGCGAACGCATTTGAGCTGCAGAAAAGCCGCGCCGGCGCGACGTTCACGGAGCTCGTCGAGACCAACGGCGCGCGCGCGCATCTCGAGCTCGACGTCGAGCGGATGGAACGCGAGAAGCGAATGCTCGGGCACGAGCTGGTGCGGCTGCAGACGACGGTCAATGAGTTGACCATGCGCCTCGCGGAATCACAGGGATCGTTCCACGCGATCAACGGCGCGTACTCGGAAGCAACGCGGGAATTGGAAGGGCGCGCCATCGAGCTCGCCGGTCTTCGGGCGCGCGTCGCGCAGCTCGAGCCGTTCGTCGTGCAGTCGGAAGAGACGACGAAGGCGCTCTACCAGGAGATCCATCGCCTGCAGTCGGTGCTCGATACGATCTTCGCGTCGCGCACGTGGAAAGTGCACACGATGGTCGAGAAGCTGAAGGGCCGTTCGTGACGCGCGTGCTGCTCGTCTGTCCCGAGCCGCTCACGCACGGTCAGCCGGCCGGAATCGGCATCCGCTTCCTCGAGATTGCGAAAGCGCTGACTGATGACGGCCATCGCGTCACGACGCTGTCGCGCGACGGCGGAGAGCTCGACGTCACGCCGGAGAACATCGCGCGCTGCAGCGCCGATGCCGACATGGCGTTCGTGCAGGGTCACGTCGCCAACGATCTCTTCGCGCACGCGCGGCCGATCCCGACGGTCGTCGATCTGTACGATCCGTTCATCGTCGAGAACCTGCATTACTACGAGACGCGCGGCGCGGAAGTCTTCACCCACGATCATGCGACGCTCGTGAACTCGCTGCTGCGCGGCGACTTTTTTCTCTGCGCGTCCGAAGCGCAGCGACTCTTCTGGCTCGGGATGCTGATGGCGGTCGGCCGACTCAATCCGATCGCGTTTGAAGACGATCGTCGCCTCGGCTCACTGATCGCAGTCGCGCCGTTCGGCGTGCAGCCGCCGCGAACGAATGCGCAGCGCAACACTTCGCACGACGTGCTGTTCGGCGGCATCTACGACTGGTACGACCCGATCCTCGCCATCGACGCCATCGCGCTGGCGCGGGAGACGATCGCCGACATCACGCTGACGTTCACGACGCATCCGAATCCGTCGCTGACGCCGCAGGGAAAAACCGGCGCGGCGATGTCGTACGTGAAACGGAACGGTTTCGGCGATTTCATCCACTTTCAGCCGTGGGCCGCGTACGACGAGCGCGCCGCGTTCTTTGAGCGTTTCGCACTGGCGCTGCTGACGTTCCCGCAATCGCTCGAGACCGATCTCTCGATGCGCACGCGCATTTACGACTATCTCTGGGGCGGACTGCCGATCGTGACGAGCTCCGCGCCCGGCACCGACGAACTGCTCGCGCGCTATGGCGCGGGAGTGGTGGTGCGCGACGAACGAAGCGACGACTACGCGCAAGCCCTCATCGCCGCACTCGGTCCAAACCACGAACCACTCTTCGCCGCAACGCAGCGGTTCGTCGCCGAGCATCAATGGCCGCGCGTGCTCGAACCGCTGCTCGAGTTCTGCCGCGCACCGCGCTACGGCGCCGGCAAGGACGAGTTCGCGGCGCGGCCGCAGTTACCGGAGCGGCCGGCATCGATGCTCGATCGCATCAAGCGCCGCATCGGAGGATCGTTCTGAGCGCGCCCGCGGCCGACGTCATCATCGTCAACTGGAACAACCTCGAAGAGACGGTGACGTGTCTCGATGCGCTGATGCCGCAGCTCGCGCCGGTCCGCGCCGTCGCGACCGTCGTCGACAACGGCTCGACCGACGGCTCGATCGCCGCGGTGACGACGCGCTTCCCGAATGTCCGCTTCATTCCGCTGCCGGAAAATCGCGGCTTCACCGGCGGCATCGCCGCGGGACTCGTTCGCTCCATCGCGCGCAACGTCATCTTCCTCAACAACGACGCGATTCCCGAGCGCGACTGGCTCGCGGAGCTCGTGAAGTCGATCGATGACGCGCCGCCGGACGTCATCTCATCCGGCGGCAAGATCGTCGACACGAGCGGCCAGCTGATCGACTTCATCGGCGGCGTGATGACGTTCGACGGTCACGCGTTCCAGAATGGTTTCCGCTTTCCGCTCGGCTCGCGCGAAGAGCCGGCCGACGGCGCGGAGATTTTCTTCGCCTGCGGCGGCAACATGATCTCGCGCCGCGAACCGCTCCTCGACCTCGGCGGCTTCGACGACGATTACTTCGCCTATCTCGAAGACGTCGATTTCGGCTGGCGCAGCTGGGTGAGCGGCTTCCGCCACATCTTCGCGTCGCGCGCCATCGTTCGCCATCACTCCAGCGCCACTTCCAACCGCCTCGGCAACTTCGAGCGCGGCGTGCTCTTCGAGCGCAACGCGCTTCAGACCGCGATGAAGAACTATGATGACGACCTGCTGCGCGAAATCTCCGGCTCGATCTTTTTCACCTATCTGCATCGTCTCCATCACTACGCGACGACGCGGAACACGCACGCGACCGAGCTGACGCGGACACCGTTCGGCACCGCCGCAACCGTTCCGCCGCCGCACAGCCGCTCGCTCAAACATCGCATCCGCCGCCGCATCGCCGGCCGCGAAGGACTGGCCACCATCGACGATCCGCTCACCGCCATGCAGTTCCGTGCCTTCGACTGGATCGTGAAGAACTCCGATCGCATCGCCGCGAAACGCGCAATCGTGCAACGGCGCCGCAAACGAAGCGACCGCGAAGTCTTCGAGCGCTTCCCGCTGCATTTCGTCCCGACCTATCCGGGCGATGACGAGCTGTTGCGCAATCCTCTCTTCCGCATCCTTCGTCCCGCCGTCTCTTCGGCGGAGCGCGAGCTGGGCGATATCATCCGCACGTGACGCGCCGTGCCTGGTGGCAGCGTTTTCTGGTCAAAGGAGTGTTCTGGCGGCAACTGCTCCGCTGGGCGGTGCTGAACATTCCGCCGTGGCTGGAGCCGATCGTCATCGCGTGGTGGGCTTCGTTTTTCCTGCTGTGGGGACCGGGCCGCCGCGGCGTGATGACGAACCTGACCGCGATCAAACCCGGCTCGTCATCGTTCGCAAACTTCTTCCGCACGTACCGCGTCTTCTGGAACTACGCGTGGACGATCACCGACAACGCGCGCTATCGCGAGCTGCAGTCGCTTCCCGACTGGGAGTTCGACGGCTTCGAGAACTTCGAGCACATGGAAAACCGTGAAGGCGGCTCGATCATCCTCACCGCGCACATGGGCTCGTACGACCTCGGCGCGCAGCTGTTCGGCGAAACGTCGCAGCGCAAGATCATCATGGTGCGCGCACCGGAAGTCGACCCCGACACGCGCGCGTACGAACAATCGCTGCACGCACGCGACGTCGAGCGCTATCGCATCGCGTTCAACGAGAGTGCGAGCGAGATCGCCCTGGACCTCCTCGAATCGGTTCGCAACGGGGAAGTCGCGGCCATTCAGGGCGACCGCGTGACGCCGGGAATCTCGCCGTATGCAACGACGCTCTTCGGCCGCCCGATGCTGCTGCCGGCCGGTCCCTTCGCGCTGGCGATGACGGCGCGCGTGCCGATCTATCCGGTCTTCGTCGTGCGGCGCGGACGGCGCCGTTACCGTCTCGTCGCGCGGACGCCCATCGAAGTCGTGCGCCGCGGACGCAATCGCGACGAAGACATCGGCATCGCGGTTGCGCAGTGGACCGAGCAACTCGAATCGGTGATCTCCGAGTGGTGGTTCCAGTGGTTCACGTTCGAGCCGTACTCGGAGGAGGCGGCGTGAGAGTGATCCGGGATCGCGATGAAGCGCGCTGGCTGCCGTCGCGTCATCACTTCGCGCTGGCAAAGCTGATCGCGATGATCGTGATGAAGCCGGCGCCGCGCGCAGAGAGTTCGATCAAGCTGATCTACGCGATCGATCGCGATCAGAGCATGGTCGAAAATTACGCGGTGGCGATGTGGCTGTACGTCACCGGCACCGCGTATCTGATGGCGGCGACGCATCCCGCCGCCTGGATTCTGATGCCTTGGCTCGGCGGTTTCCTCATTCATGCGCCGTGCTTTCTCATCGGCTGGATTGCCGGACTTTTCGGCGCCGAGGACAATCGAAAACTGAATGGGGTGCTGACGATGGGGATGATGCTGATCGCATCGTCGTACTTCGCCACGACGACTTCGCCCGTTCGTTTCATCGCCTGGTTTTTCCTCGGCGTCATGGCGCTGAATGCGATCGCGGCCGTGGTGATGTGGATGCTGCGCGGCACCGCCGCGGCGATGGAGCGCCGATGCGAAGCGTAATCGTCGGCTTCGCCGTCATCGCGCCGATCGTGTTGTTGCTGCTCTGGCCTCACGCGCCGCTCGCCGGCGTGGCGATCCTCGCGCTGTCGCATGCGTTACTGCTTTATCCGACCATCCGTCCGAACGTGCAGTGGTTCGGTCCGGTCGTCACGAACTTTGACACCGACGCGAAAGAAGTCTGGCTGACGATCGATGACGGTCCGACCGACGACACGACCGCGATCCTGGATGTGCTCGATTCGCGCCGCGCGAAGGCGACCTTCTTCGTGAAAGGAACGCTCGTGCGCGAGCACGAAGAGCTCGTACGCGAGATCGTTTCGCGCGGACACACGGTCGCGAACCACAGCGACACGCATCCCGCCGGCAAGTGGTGGTGTCTTCCGCCCGCCGCGCTGGCAACGGAGATCGACGGTTGCGCCACGTCACTCGCGGCGGTCGTACCGGGACGTCAGCGCTGGTTTCGCGCGCCGGTCGGGATGAAAAATCCGGGCGTGCATCCGGCCCTCGGTCGGCGCGGATTGCGGCTGATCGGCTGGAGCGTTCGTTCCTTCGACGCGGTGCGCGATGAGTTCGAGAAAGTGATGCATCGAATTCAGCGCGACACGCGGCCGGGCGGCATCATCGTCATGCATCAGGGACGCGAATGGTCGGCGCGTACGATCGCGGCGGCCGTCGATCAGCTGCAGGCGCGCGGCTACTCGTTTGTCATTCCGGACGACGCGCGCCTGAAGACGAAGAGATAGTTGTTGAACGGCGTGCGTCCCCACATCGGCACGATCTCCACTTCGAATCCGTGCAACGCCGCGAGCGTCGGCCACGCCGGAAAGTTGAGCCTTTCCGCTTTCAGCCAGCGCGATGCGCGCGCGAAGAGCTCCTGCGCGTACGTGACGCGATAACGCCACGTACCGTCGCGGATCGCATCGCGAACGATCAGCACGCCGCCGGGCGCGACGCACGCGGCGGCGTTGCCGAGAATGCGCGCCTGCGTGGCGTCATCGAAGTAGTGCAGGAGATCGAGCATGACGACGCTGCCGTGATGCGCGAGCGGCTCGCGCGCATCGCCTTCGCGGAACGAGACGTTCGCGTAACGCGACGCGAGACCGTTCGCGACGGCGATCTTCTTCGCGTCGTGATCGATGCCGGCCAGCGGCATCGCCAGTCCGCATTCGCGCAGATAGAACGCGAAGATTCCGGCGCCGCAACCGATGTCGAGCAGCGGCAGCGTCGAGCCGCGCAGACGTTCGATAACCGCGTCGTAAGCGGGATCGCGCGAAAGCTTTTGGCGTGTGTAGTGCCGCAGGAAACGGGTATCGAACAGCGATGCGACGCGATCGCGCGCGGCCTCGCGCATCACGACGCGAGGTGCTCGATCAGGCCGATGAGATCGGGAAGATGAAACGGCTTCGGCAGAATTGCCGAGACGCCCATTTGCAACACGGCCTGTGGATCGGTGCGAAGGTGCGCGGAGACGACGATAATCGGAAACGAGCCGCGATGCCCGGTCTCCTGCAGCTTCTGCAAAAAATCCCAGCCGTTGACGTTCGGCATGGCGAGATCGAGCAGCACGACGTCCGGCTTGTGGATCACCAGCGCCCGATGTCCCTCGGCGCCATCGCCGGCGAGCAGCACCTGAAATCCATGCTGCCGCAGCGCCGCGGCGAGCATTCCGCGAAGCGGCAGATCGTCGTCAATGACGAGCACGCGTTTGCGGTCGACGTCCGCCAACCGCTTCTCCGGCCCCGCATCCTGCCGCTGCACGCCTGTCATTGTAAATAGCTCACGGCTGAGACCGCGATGCGAATCGCGCGCCTCTTCTCAGAAGAGGTCGCTGTCTCCCCACGTGTAATAAAGCTCCGCACGCATTCGCGCGGTCGCGTCCGCCATCGTAAACGGAACAGACATCAGCGAGAGATCCTGCGGCTCGGGGCGAGTTTCGAAGCCGTTCGCGCACAAAACCTCATCGAACCAGAGCGGACGCGGCGGAAACCACGCTTCGACCGAATCGACCGGATAGCCGGGAACGATGTGCCGCAGCGCGACCTCGAACGCATCGCTCTGCGCCGGATCGAAGAGCGCGTCGCCGATCATCAGCCGGTTGTCGCGAATGCGCAGCGCGATCCAGCCGGCGAGGCGATGCCATCTGTGAATCCCGACGACGACGTACGGCGATTCGGGATGTTCGAGATAACGCCAGCGGATGTAACGCGCGTCGCGCCGCGCGAGGAATCGATATGAGTCGCGAACGCGCGCGTAAAAGTGATCGAGCTCGGAGGTCGCATCCTTCACGATGCGCAGCCGATAACCCCGGAGTAAACGTTCCGCTCGCGAGATCGGACGAATCGTGCGCGCGTCGCGCACGCGATACGTCACCGGTTCCACGCGATCGCTGCGAAGAAAACGGAGCGAGAACTTCTGGATGTTCGCGACGTTGAAGCCGTAGTTGAAGGCGATCTGTCCTTCGCAGAAACGCTCGTAGAAATGAAGTGCAGTCCGGCCGAGCATCGAGCTGGCGCCGCGGCCGATGTGTCGCACGGACGGATCGGTCATCGTGTCGCCGATCTGCTGCGCGACGAGCTCGCGGCCGCGCTCATCGAAGAGCACCGGATAGCCGGCGTAATGCGCGACGAGCCGCTCCCCTGCAAACGTCAGGCTGATTCGCTCGTTGCCCGCCGGATTGCCGCGGAACTTCCAGTTGAAGTGCGCGAGCGAGCGCGGCGCGTGCGGAAACGAC
This sequence comes from Acidobacteriota bacterium, assembly GCA_025463165.1. GTDB lineage: Bacteria > Acidobacteriota > Thermoanaerobaculia > Gp7-AA8 > Gp7-AA8 > JAOBAU01. The sequence goes on from JAOBAU010000365.1 coordinate 12,529, forward strand.
TTCGCGAAGAGGTCGAGGATTGCCGCTTCGTCGCCGGCGCGGTACGGCCGCGTTTCAACGAGCATGCGTCGGTTCGACGGAACGGATTGCGCGGATGTTGGTCGGAGTGCCGGCGCGGCGCCGCGCCACGATGCGAATCGAGCCCGAGCCGACGAGGAGCGGATCGGGAAGGATCTTCATCACCGCACTCGCGATACGCGCGAGCAACGGCGAACGCGCGCCGAGGATGTGGCGAAGGAACTTCTGGTCGCGGTACTGGAAGTCGGGACCGACGCTGGCGATCTCGAAGCCGGAATGTTCGAGCAACTCGATCAGCGCGGAGCGCGAATAGAGCACGAGGTGCGTGCGGAAGTAGTGCGCGACACGCCGCCGTTCGCTCAGCAAATAGAGCAGCGCTTCAGTATCGAACGTTGAAAGGAACAACGTTCCGCCCGGCTTGAGCAGATCTTTGATGCGTGCCAGCGAGTCGTGCGGATCGGCCATGTTCTCGAGCACGTGATCGATCGTCACGGCATCGAACGCCGGACCGGTGTTGACGAAATTCGAGAGCGTCGCGCAATAGACGTCGAGTCCGCGCGCACGCGCGGCGCGCGCAACGGGCGACGACGCATCGATGCCGACGTATTCGAACTCACTCGCCGTGGCGAGTCCGAAGCTGCCGTCACGCACGCCAATCTCGAGGACTCGTGCGCGTGGGCCGAGTTGTCTGCGCAATGCCGCGAGCCGGCGGCGGCTCGTTTTTTCGCGCGCCGGTTCGGACGGCCTCTCGCGCTCCGCGTCGGTCGCGGGATGATGCGAGCGAAGTACGCGGCGAACCGGCTGCGTATCGTCGAGATTCGCGAACTGATTGAGATAACGGCACTTACAGCGGCTGCACGACCGCACGATGTTGCCGTCGATCTGCGCGCATGTCCAAACCTCAGAAGAGAAACAGACGAGACATCGCCGCGTGGCGCGATAGCCGTTGTTCCGATCGGTGAGACGAATCGACGTCACCGCGAACAGGCCACCGATCGCGCCGAACGTCTTCGCGCGCGGCGCGTGCGTCGCCGCGACCGTGAGCGGTTCGACACGAAAACCGTATTTGTTCGCGAGGTACGCAAGCTCGAGATCGAATCCGCCGCCGTCCTGTTTTGCTTCCGCGAACAACAGTCGCGCCGCATCGGATGAAAACGCTTTCAAGCGCACGCATGGATCGGGTAACGCCGGCACGAGAAACCAGCGCAGGAGAAAATGACGCCGCTCGTCGCGATGTCCTTCGCGAACGCCGAATACGACGTCGGTCGAGCCCGACTCGATCATCGCGACCGCGTTGCCAATCGCGCCGGCGGGATATGGCAGATCGGGATCGACGATGACGACGACGCTTCCCTTTGCCTCCAGTCCGCCGCGACGAAGCATCGCGCCGAGGCCGGCGCCGTCGCGCGTGTCAACGATGCGAACGTCGAAGGCGAAGCCGGTCGACTGCAGATAGCGCTCGATCGCTTCGAGCGTGTCGGGCAGCTCGGCGCACGGGCCGGCAAGCGGCACGAGGACCGAAACGCTGGTCGCCGTCATGACGTCATTCTAATCCGCTGGTACGCGGCGACGACGCGGCCGAAGCGGCGATCGATCACGCGCATGAAGAGCGGACCGCCGCACCACGCGGCGAGCACATCAGGGGGAAGGTCGACAGTTCCGCGTGTCACGAATCGTCCGGCCGCTGTCTCGAACTGCGGATGCGGAGAGACTTCGATGACTACGTCATCGTGCTCGATGGTCAGCGGACCGTCGATAAAAGGAAGGTTTGCG
>JAOBAU010000422.1 GCA_025463165.1 Acidobacteriota bacterium
GTGCCCGCGAATCGAAAGAGCGTTACATTCAGCGGCATGCCGGCGCTCCGACCTCGTCAGTTCGTCGTTCTCCTCTCCATCGCTCTTCTACCGGCCTTCACCTTCGCGCAGGAGCCGCCGCGCGCCGCCGCGACGATCGACGTCACGATCCGCAACGTCGAGCTGGTCGTCACCGATCGCGCCGGCAATCGGATCACCGGTCTGCCGCGCGCGGAGTTCCAGCTTTACGAAGACGGGCTGGCGCACGACATCAGCAACTTCACCGAGATGGGCCGCGCCGCGAACGGCAACATCTTTCAGCCGGCGCCGCGCGCGATCCTGCTGGCGTTCGACATCAGCTCGCTGACGCAGTCGGGACGCCGCAACGCCGTCGACAGCGCGCGACAGTTCCTCGCGACGAGCGTCCGGACGAACGACCGCGTGGCCATCTATGCGGCAGGCAATACATTGACCAAAGTCTGCGACTGGACGTTCGATCTGCCGACGCTCAACAAAGCGCTCGACGCCGTGAGCGCGTCGTCAGCGCCGACGACGGCGGGCGGGCGCGAGACGGCGCAGAAGCGAATCCTCGCGCAAATCGGCGACGCGCAGCAGGGCGATTCGGCCGGCGGCGGCGTCTACTTCGACTTTCGCGCGATGGTCAGCGAAGCACGCACGTTCGCGATGCAGGAGTTGCGCGATGCCGCGCAGACCGTGAATTTCCTCGCGGCGGCACTGAACGCATTCGGCCGCACGTCGTCGAAGAAAGTGATGCTGATCGCCGGCGGCGGACTGCCGATGCGGCCTGGCGCCGATCTCTTCGCGGTGCTCGAGAGCGTGCGCGTTCGCGCGGAGCAGGGCGAGCTTGGCGAGGGGGCGAAGCGCGGCGCGCGACAGGCGTCGCCGCTGACGGAAGCAGCGCTCTTCGATCTCACGCCGGTCGCGCGCAACTTCTCCGCGAGTGCGGTTCGCCGCGGCGTCGCCGTTTACGCGCTCGATCCGGAGCTGGGCGAGCGCGCGTCGGGCCGCGCCGAGTTCGCAAGCATCAATGACAGCAGCGTCGACTTCACCGCCGTCGCGTCGCGCGCCGCCGGCTATCAGTTCCTCGCCGCGGAAACCGGCGGCTCCGCCATCCTCGGCCGCCGCGGCGGCGACGCCCTCTCCGACGTCACGAAAGATCTCGACGCGTATTACTCCGTCGGCTATCGCACCGATGCAAAAGCGGGCGATGTGCCGAAGGTCGAAGTGAAATCGAAGAGCGGCTATCGCGTCCGTACCACGTTCGCCGGCGTGCCGCCGACGCGCGAGAGCGAGATGGAAGATCGCGTCATCGCCAACCATGTGGAGCAGGTCGCCACGAACGACCTCGGCATCACGCTCAACGCCGAACCGAATGCGGGAACGGGAAAGAGGCACGTGAAGCTGCGCATCCTCATCCCGGTGAAAAATCTGAAGCTCGACCGCGACGGAGAGTTCGTCACCGGCGGCTTCGACGTCTACGTCGCAACCGGAGACACGGTCGGCAACTCATCGCCGGTGAACCGGCAGACGCACCAGATCAAATGGCCGGCCGCCGCGCTCCCGCAGCTGATCGGCAAGATGATCACGTACAACGTAGACGTCGAGATCGAGCCGGGCCGCAAGCAAATCTCGGTCGGCGTCGTCGACCAGAAATCGGAACGCGCCGGCTTCGAGCGAATCGGCGTTTAGGTAAGTATGGGGTCACATCTAAAAAGTTAAGTTAACGCGCCGCGCGTTAAGTTAACTTTTTAGATGTGACCCCATACTTAGGCGTCGAGCTCGTACGCTTTTTTCAGCCAGCGCTTCACTTCGTCGTCCACCTCATCGACGGACGTGATGCCGATGCGGTGCGTGATGCGGTCGCCTTTGGCGCGGCCGCCGGTGTCGGTGAGGCGGCCGGACGCTTTCGTGTCGCCGAGGGCGAAGCCGAAGTCGATGCGGGTGCGGGTGGTGGGTTTGATCTGCGCGATGACGTGGTTGCGGTAGATCGAGACGAGCGTTTTGCCGGGTGAGAGTTTGATGTCGTCGCCGATCGAGCGGGCGAGGTCGTAGAGGTCGTCGTAGATGGGGCGAAGTGCGGCCTTCGGGCCGGAGAACAGTGCGTCGACGTACTCGACGGCGCGGGCGACGTACTTCTTCGGATCGCCTTCCTCGAGATCGCCCTTTCCTTCGGCGTGATCGACGATCCGCGCCGCGCTGTTGGTGCCGAGGTTGTGCTCTTTCTTCAGCCAGTCACGGCGGTCCTTTGTCGATGCCGGACCTTTCTTCAGGACGAGCGCAACCCACTCATCGAGATCGCGACCGCTCTTTTCTTTCAGCGTGTCGATCCATTTGCGGATCATCGCCACGCCGGGATGCGGGTCGTAACGCTGCTTCGCTTTCGCCATTACAGCGAAATCGTATAACGCCCGCCGTCTTCGCTCATGGTGAGCGTGCCGCGCTGCACGTACGCTTCGACGACCGCTTCGAGCAGTTCGTCGGGGATGTCGGCGCCGGCGAGGACCTCGGCGAGAAAGCGCCGCGTAACGGCGGTCAATGCGTCGCGCTCGATGGCGCCGGAAGCCGCCCTGCCGCGCAGAAGCTCGACGAGCTGCGCATCTTCTTCGGGCGAGAGCGTGACTTCGTCATCGTCGGAAGCGGACGGGAAGCCGAGGAGTGCGTTCGCGTCGTCGCCGAGGATGTACGCGTTGCCGGCGGCGGCGCGAAGCCATGGTGCGACGGAGCGAAGCGCTTCGTCGAGTTGCGACTTCGCGATGCGCCCGGAGTTCGGGAGCGCGCGGATCGCTGACTCGACGTCGCCGCGCGTCAGCAGCGCCTCGCCGTGACGCGAATAGAGAATCGCGAGGACTGCAATCGTTTGCGGAGAAGGGTCTGTCATGGGCGAAAAAAATGGCGCAGGGATCGCCTGCGCCGGGATCGGGTCGCCGCGTTGCGCTGCTTGCTTACTTCGCTGCGCTGCGCTTCGACTGCGCCGCGAGGCGCGACTTGTAGCGGTCCGCGGTGTTGCCGCGAATCACCTTCTTCTTCGCTGCCTTGTCGATTTCCGAGAAGGCGGTGGAGAGCGCTGCCGTATCGGCATCGCCGCCCTGGATCGTCGACTTCGCCTTCTTCAGAACCGTGCGCAGGCGCGACTTGCCGGCCCGATTCCGCGCATTTGCTTTTTCGGCCTGCCGCTGCTGCTTCTCGGCCGAGCGAGTGTTCGCCATCGATGTTGCTCCTGTTGTTTGATTGAAAAATGGGGCCGGCAGGAAGGCCTGCCCCGGCAAAGCTGCGTATTCTACTTCGTTTCGACCCCGAGTTGCTTGAGTTTCTGACGCGCAAGCGCCGCTTCCGGCGCCGACGGGTGCTCGTGGACCACGTACTGAAGCTGCACGATGCCGCGCGAGCGGTCACCCACGGCGATGTACGCGTATCCCTTCTTCAGCAATGCTCCCGGGACTTTGTCCGACCGCGAATACCGGCTGACGACGCTGTCAAACTGCTGAATCGCCTCGGCATATTTCTTCTGCGAGAAAAGGCTCTCGCCGACCCAGTACGCGGCATTGTCCGCGTATTCGGAATGCGGGTTCTTCTCGATGAACTCGCGGAAGCCGGCCATCGCCAGGTCGTAGTTACCTTTCTGGTAGTCGCGATACGCCGCCTGATACGTCTCCATCGGATTCGTACCGCTGTCCGGCGGACTCGTCACTGTCATTTCCGACATCGGCGGCGGAGCAGGTTGCGCGGTCTGTGCGCCGGCCGGTGCCGCAACCGCGGGCGTCGCCGCCGCGGCACGCGCGGCAGCCTTCAGCTCTTCGACGTCGTGCTGCGCCTGCGTCAGCTGCTGCGCCATCCGGTCGAGCTTGTAGTTCGTCTGCTCGTTGCTGCCGGTGGTGCTGTTCATCTTGTCTTCGATGTCGGCCACTTTCGCGACGAGCGTCGCGTTCGACTTCAGCAGCGTCTGCGTCTGCTCGGCGATCTTCTGATTGACGTTCTGGACTTCCTCTTTGCTCGACGCCGTCCGTTTCAACTGCGCGACCTGATCCTGAATGTCGGAGATCTGGCTCTGCAGTTTCTCGATGTCGGACGACGTGACACAGCCGGCAGCGAGCAGCGTGGCGATGAGGATCGCGGGACGGACGAGCTTCATCGCTTATTTCCCGACGAGCACGAGGTGTGCGCGACGGTTCTGTTTCCACGCGCCTTCATCGTGACCCGGATCGAACGGACGCTCTTCACCGTAGCTGACCGTGCGAATGCGGCTGGCATCGACGCCGGAAGCGACGAGATAGTCCTTCGCCTGCTGCGCGCGCTTGTCGCCGAGCGCGAGGTTGTACTGCTCGGTGCCGCGCTCGTCGCAATGTCCTTCGACGAGGAGGTTGTATTTCGAATTCGACTTCAGCCAGCTGGCCGACGTCGTGAGCGCCGCCTGCGCATCGCTGCTAAGCGTCGCATCCGCGTAAACGAAGAACGCATCGCGGATCAGACCTTTGTCCTGCAGGTAACGATTGAGCTCTTCGGTGTTGCTCGGCAGCACGTCGGCGGTGACCGTCGGTTCGGCGGACGGCTTCACGAAATCTTCGGAAGGCTGTACGCGCTCGGCCGTATCGTGCGGCGGAATCGTAACTGTCGGCGCGGTGTCGGGCTGGACATGCACCTGTTCATCTTTGACTTTCGTGTTTTTCGAACGGCACGCGGGCGTCATCACGAGTGCGATGGCCGTGACTCCGGCGAGGAACCCTTTGACTGCGTTATTCATTGTCTTTTCAGCTCCTTATGTCGGACGCGAATCGATGATACACCCGCGTCATTACTCGATCTTCTTCGACCAGTCGGGTTCTTTGTTTTCGCCGCTGCTCGTCAATTGCTGGATGTCGTTGCCGTCGATGCGCATCCGATAAAGCTGCCATTTGCCGCTGCGGTTCGATTGAAACGCGATCCATCGTCCGTCCGGTGACCACGCCGGCTGCTCGTTCGATCCTTCGCCGGCGATGATGCGGCTCTGTCCATTGACGAGATTCATGATCCGAATCTGAAAGCGGCCGTTGACGCGCGACGTGTACGCGAGCTGTTCGCCGTCCGGCGACCACGCCGCGTCGTCATTCCATTCACCCTCGAATGAAATGCGCCGCACGTTCGTCCCCTCGGCATCCATGACGTAAATTTGCGGCGTGCCGCTGCGTCCCGACGTGAACGAGATCTGACGTCCGTTCGGACTCCACTCGGGCGTTGACTCGATCGTCGCCGACGTCGTCAGCCGCCGCACGTTCGTCCCATCGTCTTTGATCAGATAGATGTCGGGATTGCCGTTCACCGAACCGACGAACGCGATGTCGTTGCCGACGGGCGAGAAGGTCGCCGACGTGTTGAGCGCGAGGTTCGTCGGCACGCGAATGCGTCCGCCGCCGCGGCGATTGACGATGTACATATCGCTCGTGCCGCGCGCGAATGACGTGTAGACCATCCGCTCGTTGTCCGGCGCCCAGCTCGGCAAAATCGAGAGCGCGCCGTGCTGCGTGATCTGCCGCTGATTCTGGCCGTCCCAGTCCATCAGCCAGATCTCCCAGTTACCTGTGCGATCGGATGCGAACGCGATGCGCGACAGAAAGATCCCCGGCTTGCCGTAGATGGCGCGAACGATGTCCGTGGTGAGCGAATGCGCCATCAGCGAAAGGCTGGCCACCACGCCGCGATAGCGTTTGCCGAACGGCTGGCCTCCGGTCGTATCGAACAGTCGCGCTTCGACGACGATGTCGTCCGCGTTCGTCTGCGCGTTTCGCTCCGTCCAGACCGTCATCTTCAGCGCGAAGTCGGCGCCGATCTGTTTCGCGAGATTCGTCGACGCCGGCACGTTCGGCGGAATCGGCGCGATTGCGAAAACGCCCGACGCCGCGATGTCGCGCGTCAGCACGCTGTAGAACGGCGCGTGGATCACTTCCGATGCAACCGGCGCCGCGTTCGCGCTCGACGCCGGCGGCGTCAGCTCCGGAAACGGGATGGCGATCTTCATCACCTTCGCCGCCTGTTCCGGGTCGACGGTAGTGATGATCTGCGACTGTGCCGCGAGCGTTGCGGCGATGAATGCGAGAGCGACTGCGATGAGTGATCGTTTCATTTGAATGTGAGGTGTACGCCGACGAAGAGTCCGTTGTACGAATAGGGAAGTGGAGGAAGCGGCGATGATTCGAGCACGGCGCGCAGCGCGTTGCGATCGAACATGCCGTTGCCGCTCGGCTTCTCCGCCGCGACGTCGCGAATCTTGCCGTCGCGATCGATGATGAAGTAGATGGTGGTGACGGTGCCGGGCGCAACGCTGGCCGGCCGCAGCCAGTGCGTGCCGATCAGCATGCGCATGCGTTCGATGTATGCGGCGTCGCGGAAATCGCCTTCGATACCGGTGACGCCGGAGCCGCCGATCGGAACGTCAGTCGCCGGTGCGCCTACGCCCGGTTTGCCGATGGTCGAAGTTGCGGGCGCGGGCGGCGGAGTCGTTGGCGCAAGCGCGTCGACTCCTTTCTTTGTCGATTGACCGGTGAGCGCCTTCGCGACCACTTTGTCGTTTGGTTGTACGAGCGGCGCGGCGATCGGCTGCGGAACGATCGGCACTTCCATCTTCGGCGCCGGACGCGCTTTCGGCGTCAGCGGCGCCGGAGCGCTCATGCGTGGCGCCGACGCGAACTGAATCTGCAGCTTGCCGCCGAGTGTGGTCGGTTTCGGATCGTGCCACGCACGCCATGCTGCGAAGCCGGTGATTCCGGCGTGCAGAAGAATTGAAAGCGCGATTGCGGGAGCGGCACCTGAGTCGAGCGCCGCGCGTCGCGCGAGCACCTCACCGACGCGGTCTTCCATCCGGTCCCTTCGGCTGCGTCACCATTCCGAGTTGCTCCACCCCTGCGCGGTTCATCACATCGAGCACCGCCACCACCCGCCCGTACGGAACGTTTGCATCGGCCTCGAGCAACGCGCGCTTCACGCCGCGGTTACGCAGCATCGGCGCCAGCGTTGCTTCGAGGTCGGCCGAACCGGCCGGCGCACCGTCGAGATAGACGGCGCCGGTCGAGGTCACCTGGATCTTCGCGGGATTGTTCGACGCGAGCTCGAAGCTCTTCCCCTCTGCCGTCGGCAACTGCACCGTCAGCCCCTGCGTCAGCATCGGCGCCGTGACCATGAAGATGATCAGCAGCACGAGCATCACGTCGACGAGCGGCGTTACGTTGATCTCCGCGAGATCGCCGTATTCATCGCTGCTGTCGAAGCGGAAGGCCATGCCTGGTTAGACGCTCGAGAAGGTCAAGAAGTAACGTCTCAAGTGAAGTTCCTCTCCGTCAGATTCAGAAACTCCAGTGTGAAGTCTTCCATCTCGCCGCGCGCGCCGCGAAGGCGCTGCACGAAATAGTTGTACGCGAGCAGCGCGGGAATCGCCGCGAAGAGTCCGGCGGCGGTGTTGATCAGCGCTTCGCTGATCCCCGGCGCGACGGCGGTGATCGACGTCGTGCCCATCGTGCCGATCGTGGCGAAGGCCTGCATGATTCCCCACACCGTGCCGAACAGACCGATGAACGGCGAAGCGGCGGCGGTCGTCGCGAGAAAGGGGAGATGCTTCGACAGCCGCGCCGACTCGATGCGCGCCGCGCGCAGCAGCGAGCGCTCCACGCTTTCGAGCGAGCGGATCGTCTGCGAGCCGGCGGTGTGCAGCGTCTGCGCTTCGATCTCCGCGTAGCCCGCTTTGAACAGACCGACCAGCGATGAGTGCGTCGCCTGCGCGGTCTGCACGTCGGCGAGCCGCTTCGCTTTACGGAAGCTCGCGAGGAAGCGCCGCGACGCGCTCGCGGAACGGCGGAATCGGGCGCTGACGACGAACATCGTCGCCCACGAGCCGATGGAGAAAAGAATCAGGATGCCGAGGACGGTCTTGCCCACCCATCCCGTATGAAGAAACGCCGTCCATAGTTGCACGGGCGGTTAGATAGCAAATGCGGGTGAGGGCGTCAAACGCAATCAGTGCGTGACGCGTCGATGACGCGACGAATTGTCGACGTGAATCGTCACCGTTCGCGACTGCACGGAGCCGCACGCGTTGCTCACTACGGCAAAGAACGTCCGGTCGCCTGCGAGCGGCGGCGTGAGGAACGTCGGTCCCGCGGACCACGAGGTTCCATCGCCTTCGACCCACTCCACTTTCACCGGCAGCGTGGCGTCGAGGTTCAGCGAGAGCTCCGCGTGTCCGCCCGCTTTCACGGTCTGATCGGGCGGCTCGCCGACGATGAGTGGTCGCAGGCACGGAGGCGAGCTGCAGCTCAGCGACATGCTGTAGAAACCGCGATCGGGATTTTCGATCCAGAGCTCGACGTCGCGATCGGCGTTGCCGGTGACGAGCGCGTGACCGTTCGTGCTCGTGGTCCGGCCGTAGCTCACGCCTGTGTTGCGATAGCGAAACCGGGCGCTGAACGGATAGTCGGCGTCGATCTCCGCCGAAACGGAAACGCCTGGCGCGGCCATGAGGAGATAGCCGTCAGTCGGTAGATTGTCGAACGCGCAGGAGTGACGGCTCATCACCGCCGACACCGATTGATTGCATTGCAGGATCTGCTGCGTGCATTGCTGCGGCACCTGGCTGTTGATGAGAGAACGCGAGCGAAAGCCGACGACATAGTCGCCGTGTGCGGATGCATCGGCGCTCCCGATGGCGATGATCCAGCGCGCGGGCGTCTCGACGAGCCAGCGAACCGTGACCGCCCGCGAGCCGGTCAGGAGCGGCGGCTTCTCGATGTCGGACGGCGGCGGAACCAGCACGACGCGCGGATTGGTGTACGCCTCGCCGTTCGCGTGCAGATCGACGGTGAAGAAATCGTTGGTGACGCCGTCGAAGGTGTAGAGGTCGACCGGCGTGCCATCGACGCTGAGCGTGCACTGCGACCTGCCGAGCGTCCCTCGCACCGCGCTGTTTCTGATCAGCGGGATCGTGCCGCAGTGACCGAAGGAGTATGCGGCGACGACGGCATTGCGGATCTGCTGATCTTCCAGTGATGTGAGGCGCTTCGGCTGCGCGTAAAGCGGCGCGGCAGCGAGGCACACGGCGACGAGCAGAAACTTCACAATTCGCATTTGCTCGTTGTACGCGCGGCGCCGCGCTTGCGTCCAGTTCAGGCGATGCGCAGTACGGGAATCGCCCACACGCGCGTCAGCGAATGCGTCTGCAGGTAGAAGTCGACGTCTGCTTCGGCGAGGGCGTAGAGCACGCGATCTCCGCCGCGACCGGTGGCGCTCAGATATCCCTTCTTCTCATCCTGGATGAAGAGGATGTCGCCCATGAAATCGGAGGGGAGCGACGTCAGCATGTCGAGAAAGGCGTCGGCCGTCGTGGCGTGATCGATGATGACGCGCTCGACGTCCTGCTGCAGCTCGTTCAGTCCGTTGTGCAGCGCGTAGGTCAGCACCGGAAACGCCTGGAGGAGAATGTTGCGCGTCGGCGAATCGGTTCCGGTTCTCCAGCTGCGCGGCGGTGCGGCAACTCCGCGGCAGATCAGTGTGATGCGGCGCGTGTCCTGGCTCATGACTCTCTCCTGACTTCGTTTAGAACGGCTGGCGGACGAGAACGGTTGCGATGGAGATGACGAACGACGAGCCGCTGAGAACCGAGATGACTCTCCAGCTCTGACGTCCGCCGCGGAGATCGGCAATGGTCTTTTTCACGAAGGTGTTCATGGTCGCGTTCCTGTTTAGTCGGTGACGTTCGGGAGCTGGACGGTTTCGGTGCCGAAGCCGTCGCGGGGAAAGACGTTGAGCGGGAGAGAGCGTCCGGCCATTTCGTAGGTCGTCGCTTTCGGGCTGGCGACCAGTTCGATCCAGCCGCGCGCCGGGATGCGGAACGTCTCGCCGTCGTAGCGGAACGTAGAGCCCGGGTTGCCGACGAAGCGGTGCGACGTCGTGGTGATGTGGCAGGTCGCCGTCGGCGAGGCCGTCTTCGGCGTGCGAGAGAAGAGGGCGGTGAGATCGATGTTGATGCTGAGCAGCGCGGCCATGATGATCATTTGTCGTTTCTCCTGCGCCGGGACTACTCCAACGCCGATGCCACGCGTTCGAAAAGTAGTAAGTAATTACAAACACGGCAGTTACACGTGTTTTGCCAGTGGCAGGAATGTTTAGTAAACAGACGGGCGTCTGAAAGTTGTACACTTGTCGTCCTTATGGCCGACGCCGCGCTCAGAAATCGCATCCTTCTCGTCGATGATGAAGAATCCGTTCGTACCGGACTGGAGATGCTGCTGGCCGACGAGTGGGAGGTCCGCACCGCCGCGACCGGCCGTCTGGCCATCGTGGCGTTCGCCGAGTTCTCGCCCGACGTCGTGCTGATCGACGTCGGTCTTCCTGACATCTCCGGCATCGATCTCCTCAATCACGTGAAGACGTATTCGGAGACGACGGCGGTGATCATGATGTCGGGCGGCGGCACGCTCGATCGCGTGACGGAGTCGATGAAGCTCGGCGCCGAGACGTTCCTGCAGAAGCCGTTCGATTACGAGACGCTCGTGGCAACGCTCGAGCAGGTCTCGCGGATGATCGCGCAGCGGCACGAGCTGCTCGCGCTTCGCCGCGGCGATGAGACCGACGCCGAGAAACTTCCCGGCATCTCTCCCGGCATCGCGCAACTCAACCAGCTCCTCGGCAACGTCGCGCGCGCGTCTTCACCTGTATTGATCGAAGGAGAGTCGGGCACCGGCAAAGGCGTCATGGCGCGGCTCATCCATCATCGCTCCGCGCGTGCGCGCGGTCCGTTCGTCGATCTCAACTGCGCCGGACTTTCGAAAGAGCTGCTCGAGTCGGAGCTCTTCGGCCACGAACGCGGCGCGTTCACGAACGCGATGAACACGAAGCCGGGTCTCTTCGAGATCGCCGGCGACGGCACGCTCTTCCTCGACGAGATGGGGGAGATGGAACTGACGGTGCAGGCGCGGCTGCTGAAGGCGCTCGAAGAGAAACGCTTTCGGCGCGTCGGCGGCATTCGCGATCTGCGCGCCGACTTCCGGCTCATCGCGGCGACGAACCGCGATCTCGTGCGCGAAGTGGAAGAGGGACGTTTCCGCAGCGATCTCTATTACCGGCTGAACGTCGTGCGTCTGAAAATGCCGCCGCTGCGCGAACGGCTCGAAGATCTGCCGATCCTCACTGCCGAGATTCTCAAGCCGCTGGCGAAAGAGATGGGACGTCCGCTGCCGATGGTCTCGCAGCGCGCGATGAAGAAGCTGATGTCGTACGCCTGGCCCGGCAATGTGCGCGAGCTGCGCAACGTGCTCGAGCGCGCCATGCTGACGCTCGAAGGCCGCGAGATTCGCGTCGAAGACCTCGGGCTCGACGCACAGGGCGTGTCGCTGCCGAAGAGCGGCGGTGGCGGACTGCCGATCGAGGAGTGGGAGATTCGTCCGCTCGATGAAGTGGTCGCGGATTACGTGACAGCTTCGGTGAAGGCGGCGGGCGGCAACATGCGCAAGGCGGCGCGCCAGCTGGCAATCAGCCCTTCCACCCTCTACGCAAAACTCAGGCAGTAAACTACGCGGCCTTCCTTAAAGCGGGAAGCTGTGCTTTGATGCGCAAGTTGTAACTTGCCGATGTCCCTTCTTACGCCGAAAAGTGTCGATCCTTTCGTGCTCGGCCTTGCGATCCTCGACGACGACGGCGTGGTCACGTGGACGAACGCCGTATGGCGAAACCTCGCCGACAGCGGCAACGCGCTCGCGCATCAGAACGCCAGTCAGCTGGCGCGTGCGTGGAGCGCTGCGCATTCCAAACCGCTGGCGACCGGCCTGCGGCTAGTGCTTGCGCACGAGCGCGATGACTTCACGATCGATTTCCGCGATCGCGACGCCGACGGGGTTGAGCGCTGGCTCGGACTCTGCGCGCTGCGCGGCGGGGACAATCGCGTGGCGATCGTCTGCAGCGTCGATCGGTGCGATCACGATTCGCCGCCACCGAGTGCGCATTCCGCCGCCGGAGCGTGGGAGTGGGATCGCGCCAGCGGCACGATCTCCTGCACGGAGGCGTTGCTCGGATCGCTCGGACTGACGAAGGAGAATGCGCCGCGCGACGTGACCTCGGCGTTGCAGCTCGTCGATCCTCCGGGACGTCCGCGCGTGCTGCGTGCCGCTGCCGCTGCGCGGCTGTCGGGCGTTTTCGACGTCGATCTGCGCATCGGTATCGCCAAATTTCGCCCGCGCTACTTTCGCGTGCACGGTGAAGCGACCGCGTGGATGGGTGGCCAGCCGTCGCGCCTTGCCGGCTTCGCGTATGACATCACCGACGTGCGCACCGGCGAAGACCGGCTCGAGGAACTGGCGCGATACAACAAAGTCGTCGCCGATCTCGGCCGCGCCGCATTGTCGAACGTCGACATTCCTTCTCTTCTCCACGACGCCTGCGCCGCCGCGGTCGATGCAATGCCGTTCTGCGCGTTTCGGATTGTCGAGATCGATTCGTCGCAGGAACTCGTGCCGCGCACTTCCTGCGGACTGGCGAATGATGACGATCTCTCCGCGCACGACGACTACGTTCGCGGCGCGCTCGTTGACGGCGAGCCACAGGTCGCGATTAGCGTTGCGGGCGAGTGGAAAAGCGGGATCGCCGTCGCGGTGCGTGGGGAATCGGTCATCCTGCATGCCGTCGCTCCCGAACCGGCGCGCTTCGGCGACGTCGAAGAGTCCTTCATTCGCGCGATCGCGAACGTGCTCGCCGCCGCGCTCTCGCGCCGCCGTTACGAAGGAGATCTCATCGCCGCTCGTCTGGAGATGACGGCGCTCGTCGAGCATTCACCCGATCTCGTCATCCGCTTCGACCGCGACCTGCGCATCGTCTACGTGAACCGCGCCGTGCAGCGGCTTACGACGACACCGATCCAGGAGTTGATCGGCCGCCGCGTTCGCGATCTCCGTGCCGATCGCGAAGGGATCGCGGATGAATGGGAGTCGGGACTGCGCCGCGTCCTGCTGCTCGGCACCGAACAGGAGTTCGAAGCGTGGGGACTGATCAGCAAACGCGCATTCAACGTTCGCTGCGTTCCGGAGCCGGGCGTCGACGGTACGATCCTCCATCTGCTCGCCGTCTGCCGCGACGTGACTGACAAGCGGCGCGACGAAGAAGAGAAGCGGCGACTCGAACAGCAGCTGGAGCAGGCATCGCGCCTGACCAGTCTGGGCCGGCTCGCGGCGACCGTCGCGCACGAGTTCAACAACGTATTGATGGCCATCCAGCCGTTCGCCGATCTGCTGCAGCGGCGCGCCACCGCTTCGAACGATCCGACCGTCGACAGCGCCGCGGTTCACATCACGCAGGCGGTGCAGCGCGGACGCCGCATCACGCAGGAAATGTTGCGCTACACGCGCGCCGTCGAGCCGGTGCGCGACGCGGTGGAAGTGAACGAGCTGCTCACGTACGTCTGCAACAGCATGCGGCTCGTCGTCGCCGCGAGGATGCGCATATCGCTCGATCTTCCTGCCGTGCCGAGCTACCTCTACGCCGACCGGACGCAGCTCGAGCAGGTCTTCACGAACCTCATCGCCAATGCGCACGATGCCGTCGACAGCGGCGGCACGCTGGTGATCTCCGCGAACGCGCCGATGTCCGGCGACGTCTATCCGTTCGGTGTCATTCCGCACGTCGAGGAGTTCATTCATCTGACGTTTCGCGACAACGGCACCGGCATTCCTCCGGAGCTGATGGAGCACATTTTCGAGCCGCTCTTCACGAGCAAGCGAAGCGGCACCGGCGTCGGGCTGGCGGTCGCGCATCAGGTGGTCAGCACGCACGGCGGACATCTCTTCGTCGAGAGTCAGCAGGGCGTCGGCACCGCGTTTCATCTGTTCCTGCCGCGCGCACACAGCGCTCCCGGGAGGCGCGTGGAGTCGACCGCTCGTGGCGCCGTGCGGCTCATGCGCATCGTGCTCGTCGAAGATGAGCCGGCGATCGCCGAGGGACTTTCGGCGGTGCTGCGGAGCGAAGGATTCGAAGTCGCGCACACGGAGACAGGCGGCGGCGCCATTCCGCTGATCGAGAGCTTCAGGCCGGAGCTGGTGCTGCTCGACGTCGGGTTGCCGGACATCGACGGCGTCGAGGTCTACAGCCGCATTCGCGATCGCTGGCCGGAACTGCCGGTGATTTTTTCGACGGGACACGCCGATCGGCGCAAGGTCGAAGAAGTGTCGCAGGAGCGGCGCGTCGGTTTCCTCATGAAGCCGTACGAGGTGGAGGAGCTCTTCGCGGCCATCGCCGATCTGGAGAGCCGTCCCGCGGTGATCTGACGAGCCTTATGCGCTGCGCGAGACGTCGTCCTCTTCGCTCTCGATCTGCGCTTTGGCGACGGGATGACACCACGTGCAGAGCGGCGGCGTGAATGCCGGACCGCTGGTGATCATCGAGCCGAGAAACACCTGACGCCTGCAGCTCTCGCAAATGATCCACAGACGAACGCGGTTGCCGACATATCCTGCATAAACGACCGGGTTGGGCATCGACGCTCCTCGATTACTTCCTGCCTCTACGCAAAGGTGTGACGGAAGTTTGTAATTCCCTACCCACGGACACAAGAAAGTAACCGGCGCGGGGATGGAAGGCGGTCTCAGGCGCAGACCTGTTCGATGGCGCCGATCAGCGCGTCGGCCTCGTACGGTTTGCGCAGCAGGATGACCCGCCGGGCCGACCCGCTTGCCACTTCGTGCAACTCCTGCACGTGTCCCGAGGAAAAGACGATCGGCAGCTCCGGCCAGCGATCGCGCAGCCGTCGAAAGACTTCGCGCCCATCGATGTCGGGCAGGTGGACGTCGAGCACGACGACGTCGGGACCGAAGCGTTCCGTCGCCGATTCCGCGTTGCCGCCGGTGTGGATGACGTCGACGTGAAAGCCGCACATCGTCAAGAGATCGGAGATGGCGCTGGCGACAGATACCTCATCCTCGATCAGGAGGACACGGCGAGTCGATGGCGGCGACAGGGCGTCAGACGTCATTAATTCTCTCAGTAAGATAGTAAGACGAGGGAACTTGTCTCGTATTAGCAGACGACTTTCGGCAACAGCATGTGAAACGTCGTTCCACGGCCGGCCTCGCTCGAAACGAGCAGATAGCCACCGTGACGAGTAACCGTTTGCTGCGCGACGGCCAGTCCGAGGCCGGTGCCGCCACGCGGTTTGGTGGTGAACAGCGGCTCGAAGATCTTGTCGATGATCTCCGGCGCGATTCCATCGCCCGTATCACTGACTGAAAGTGATGCAAACGAATGCAGCTCTTCCGAAGCGAGGAACGGCGTCTCGATATCCACCGAGTTCGCGGCCCGGAGGGTGAGGATTCCGCCGGAGGGCATCGCGTCGCGGGCGTTGAGGATCAGATTCATTGCCACCTGTTCGAGCTGCGCGGCATCGCCGGCGATCATGATCTCTTCCGCCGGCGATTCGACGCGGACCTCGATCCCGGCGCCACTCAGCTCGATCGTCATATCGCGCAGTCGCGCCAGCAGCTCGTTGAGACTGACCGGCTTGATCGTCGGGAGTGCCGGCTTCGTGAAGCGGACCAGTTCATCCGTGACGCGTTTGCCGCGCTTGACCGCCTGCAGGATCTGGCTGGCGGGACGTTCGACTTCCGGTAATTCTCCGGAACGGCGCCGAAGAATCTCTGCATACGGCTGGATGGCCATCAACACGTTGTTGAACTCGTGCGCGATCGTCGAGGCGACGCGGCCGAGGCTCGCGACGCGGTTGGCCTGTTCGAGCATCGCCTGCAGCGAGGCCTGCTCTTCATGCGCGCGATGCAGTTCGGAGACGTCGGTCATCGAGCCGATCATCCGCACGGCCTGCCCGCCAGGATCGCGCACGAGGTAGCCGCGATCGAGGATCCATGCGATCGCTCCGTCGGCGCGGAGAAAACGATATTCATCGGACCAGGCGACGTCGCCGGCGTCGACCGCGCGGCGCAACGTGCCGATGACGCGCGCGCGATCGCCGTCGTGAATGCGCTCGCTCCACCAGGACAGCGGAGTTCTTTCTTCGTCCCAGCCGAAGAGATCGCGGAGCGAGCGGTTCCATGTGACGCTGTCGGTCGCCAGATCCCATTCCCACACGGCGTCGTTGGTTGCGCGCGCGAGCAGATCCGCGCGCTTCTGACTCTCGCGTGCGCTGCGCTCCGCGGCGACGCGAGCGGCGACGTCGCGCACGATGAGCGCGACCCCTTTCGTGCCGTCGACGTCCACCGTGGTGACCGACACCTCGACGTCGCGCGAGCTGCCGTCAAGTGCGACGAGTTGCAGCACCTCCGCGCCGTTCCCCGGACCGCTGCGAAGGCGCTCGATGTTCGGCCGCGACGCCGGCGCCGCGAATTCAAACATGTCGCGGCCGATTAGTGCGCCGCTGTCCGACGCCGCGAGCAGAGTCGCCATCGCCGGATTCGCGTAGATGACGCGATCGTCCGCCTGAATCGCGACTGCATCCGGTGTCCTCTCCACGATGTCTCGAAAGACACAGTCGGCGGGTCGCGAAGAATCCTTCGTGTGCATGGGGCGTAAAGGTGGCAGGAAACGATGATAACGCTGGTGGCCCCGGGAGGACTCGAACCTCCGACAAATAGTTTAGGAAACTACTGCTCTATCCACCTGAGCTACGGGGCCTTCACCGCGATGGCCGCGATGCGCATGGTAGCGCAGCCCGCTTTTCAGTTGACGTAATCCGTGGGTCGTTGGCCTGTCGTTCGCAGTGTTATTTGCGCGGTTGGAGCCGTAAATCCGGTTGGGAGGGTGGTCCCATTGACAACGAAAAACATGCTGTTCGCCGCGGCCTTCGCGGCGAGCCTCATCATCAACGCAGCACCAGCGCAATCGCAGGAGTCACAGCCGCAACAGACGACGAAGCCGTGCAGGTGGTGGCAGTTCGGACATTGCAACGAGCAGACGATCGTCATCGAAGGCTTGCCGCCCGACGCACCGAAAGCGGAGACGCTCGTGACGATCGACGTCTCGACGAATACCGCGTATCTGTTCAATGACGGCGAGCTCGTCGCGAAAGCGCCGGCCGCGACCGGCACCGGCAAGATCCTGAAGAAGGGGAGAAAAGTCTGGGCGTTTCACACGCCGCGCGGCCGCATGAAGGTGCTGCGCAAGATCGAGGATCCGGTCTGGACCAAACCCGACTGGGCGTTCGTCGAAGCAGGCGAGCCGGTCCCGCCTCCCGATTCGAAAAAGCGTCAGGTCCGCGGCCACCTCGGCAAGTACGCGCTCGACCTCGGCGACGGCATCATGATTCACGGCACCGACGAGATCGACTCACTCGGCCGCAAAGCCTCCCACGGCTGCGTGCGCCTCGGCAACGAGATGCTCGAGAAGGTGTGGCAGGCAACGAAGGTGGGCACGGACGTCTACATCTTCGAGAGCAATCCGCAGCAGGCGGCGGAACGGCACAGCGATCTGGAGTGAAGAGGGCGGTTCGCCGCCCTCACAACTTCGAGAACGCGCCCTTCATGAACTGCTCGGGATTGGCGACGAACTCGCGCTTGTGCTCTTCCGATGAAAAATAGAAGAGGCGCGTTTTCGTCTGGACGGTCGGTGTGTCGGCGAGGATCGAGATCTTGCTGCCATCGACCGGATCCATTGCGATGGCCGGCGCGAACGGCAGCGAAGCGCGGAGCTGCTCGTCTTTCTCGGAGATCACCGGCGCGGTGGTGCCGGGAATCGGCGCGTGCGGTTTCGGCGCGGCGCCGCCTTCATCGGAAAGGACCGGCGGCGGATCGATGACGCCGGGCTTCACGTCGGTGCTCTCGATCGTGCGCATCTCGGAAGCGGTCGACGTCGGCGGCTGGCTCTTGCCGAGCTGGCCGCAGGCGGCAAACGGAATCAGGAACAGTGGAAGAAGTCGCTTCATCGTTGCCACCGCTTTGTGCAGACGACGTTCCACTTCATCACATCTCGCCGAGGAGGTGTTGCGCGGCGATGTCGAGCCGGTGCCAGGCGACGCCTTCATTCGAGTCGGGCTCGCAGATCAGCACGACGTAATAGCCGTCCTTCAGCGAACAGCTCAGCAGCTTCGAGCCGGTGAACTCGATCTTGAATCGCTGCGGCTGACCGACAGCCATGTCGGCGCAGAGCCGGCCGAGCTGCGTCAGGAAAATGCCCTGATACGCGCCGATGATCTTGAGATCGTGCTCTTCGAGATCGTGCTCGGTGTAGCAGGCCACCGTCTCTCCCTCGTAGTCGAGGAACATGGCTCCGAGAGAGCCGTCGGTCCCGATGAGCAGTTCGCGAAGAATGCGTTGAAATGGCAACGGCGATTCACTCCCACATGACGAGATACTTGCGCGCTTCGACCCCTTCGAGCGTGTCGGGCGATTCGCGGCTGACGCGCTGGAGATAGGTTTTCGCGACGTCGAAACGTCCGGCTCGATGCGCCGCGATTCCCATACGCAACATTGCGACCAGCGAATCGGGATGGCGCTTGAGGAAGACAAGGTACGCCTTCGCGGCCCCTTCGACGTCGCCGGATTTTTCGCGAAGCAGTCCGCGATAGATGAGCGCTGAGTCGTTGGACGGATCGAGAGCGAGCGCGCGATCGAGCCACGTCGCGGCATCGGCGGTTCGTTTCGCGCCGTCATACGCGAGCGCGTTGTGATACGCGGCGCGAGCGCGCAGCGGCGACGCTTCATCGGCGTACAACTTCTCGAGCTCGGTCGTCGCGCCGCCGAAATCGCCGAGGCGGATGAGCGCGATGCCGCGGTTGAGATGCGCTTCGCCGAGCGATGGTTGTAAAGCGATCGACGCATCGAAACTCGCCAGCGCGTTCTTCGTGTCGCCGCTCAGCATCAGTGCGAGACCGCGAAGATTTTCGTGTTCGGCGGGCGAGCCGCCTGCGCTCTTCGCGCCATCGAGCTGCTGCAGCGCGCGGCCGTACTGGCCGTTGAGAATGTAGTAGACGGTGCGGTCGCAGCCTGGATTCGTCTGCGCGACGAGCGGAGTCCCGGAGAGCACGGCGAGCACGAGGAAAGCGAATCGCTTCAGGCCGCGCCTCGCACCTGTTCTTCGATCTGGATATCGCCGCGCTTCACCGCCTGCACGAATGCCTCGACCACATGCGGATCGAAACGCGTGCCGGCGAAGCTCTTGATCTTGTCGACGACGTAATTCAGTTCCATCGCCTTCTGATACGGACGATTCGTCGTCATGGCGTCGAACGTGTCGGCGATGGCGACGATGCGCGCCTGCATCGGAATCTGCTCGCCTTCCAGTCCGTCCGGATACCCGCCGCCGCCCCACTTCTCGTGGTGGTACTTCATGCCGGGAACGATGTCGATGAGCTGCGCGACGCCGCTCATGATCGCCGCGCCTTTGGCGGGATGTCCCTTCATCACTTCGAACTCGTCGTCGCTCAGCGCGCCCGGCTTGCGCAGGATGCGATCGTCGATGCCGATCTTGCCGACGTCGTGCAGCAGCGCGCTGATGCGGAGGTTCCGCATCTCACCTTCCGGCAGCCGCAGGTTCCGGCCGATGGCGATCGAGTAACGCGCTACGCGTTCCGAGTGGCCGCGCGTGTACGGATCTTTCGCGTCGATCGCCGCGGCGAGCATGCGGACGGAGTTGATGAACAGCTGATGATTTTCGTTCGCTGCTTTTTTCAGCTGCTCGACCGACTGTTCGATGGCGGTCGACATGACGTTGAAGTTGTCGGCCAGCTCGCCGATCTCATTTTTCGTTTTCAGCTCGACGCGCTGCTGGTAATTGCCGGCGGCGATCTCGCGCGTCCGCTCTGCGAGCATGCGGATCGGACGGGCGATGCCGGAGGCGAAGAGGATCGCGGCGATGATGGCGAAGGCGATGGCGATGCCGCCCCACTCCATCGTTCCCTGCATCATCTTGTCGACCGACGCGTACGCGCTCGCTTCCGGTTTCTCGACGACGACGCCCCAGTCGGGACGTCCGATCGGCGCGACGGTGCCGAGCATCTTCACCGCCTTGCCGTTCTGCGACGCGGTATACGACACGGTCAGGCGCGCCGGCGCTTTCTCGAAGTTCTGCACGATCTGCAGATTGGAAAAATCGGGACGCTGCACGTCGATCGACGGCTCGCTGTGAATCAGCACGCGTCCATTGCGATCGACCATGAACGCGGCGATGTCGCCTTTTCCCTCTTCGCGAATGCGCTCCGTGACGCGGCGCAGGCTGACGAGACCTTCGACGGTGCCGATGACCTGATTGTCTTCGACGACCGGAACCGCGAGCACGACAGCCGGCTGATTGAGCGCCGTGACGAACTGAAACGTGCCGGTGTACGGCTGGCCCTGCAGCGTCGGCCCGATGGCGAAATCGAGTTCCTGCAGAATGGCCGGATCGAGCGGCTTGGTCGGTTTCGCAAACGGTCCTTCGCCACTTTTGTTGAGGACGCGCAGCGCGAGGAGATCGCTGTCGGCGTTGATGTAGTCGGTGATCCACTGCGACTGCTGCGACCAGGTGAACGGATCGGCGCCCGGCGGCAGCGCGCGACGCATTACGGCGATGCCGCCCGCGATCTTGGTCAGCTGCTGCATGTTCGACGACAGCAGGTTCTGCGTGTCTTTGGCGATGCCGACGGCGGTGCGCGTCAGATATTTTTTCTCGAGCGTTTCGAGGGAATCGCGATTGATGCGGATGAGGAAAAAGTGCGAGACGACGAGGGGCAGCAGCGCGACCAGCACCATCGCGCCGAGAAGCGTCCAGAGCAGGCGCGGCCGAGTGGGGGAAGAAGCGGTGGACATTGCGGCGATTATAGAGGAATGCCTCTCGGCGTTTATCTGCACCTCCCGTTCTGCCGCGTCCGCTGTTCGTACTGTCCGTTCGCCGTGTCGACCGACATTGCGCTGCAGGATCGCTACACTGACGCGCTCGTGCGCGAGCTCGGTTCGCGTGCGAACGGAGAGCGCGTCGACACCGTCTTCGTCGGTGGCGGCACTCCTTCGCGAATGAGCGATGAGAATCTGATCCGGACGTTCGAGGCGTTGCGTGCGAATTACGCGGTCGACGCCGATGCAGAGATTTCCATCGAAGCGAATCCGGAGGATCTGACGCCGCAGTCGCTCGCATTCTGGCGCTCGCTCGGCATCAACCGCATCTCGATCGGCGTGCAGTCGCTGCACGATCGCGAGCTGCTGCCGCTCGGACGCGTACACGGCGCGGAGCGGGCGCGCGAAGCAGTTCGCGACGCGGTCGCCAGCGGCGTCCGCACCTCGCTCGACATCATCCTCGGACTGCCGCAACAGACGGCGGAGTCGTTTGCCGAAACACTCGACGCTGCCATTGCGGCCGGCGTCGGCCACATCTCGCTCTACATGCTCGATCTCGAAGAAGGCACGTCACTCGAACGACAGGTGGCGATCGGACGGACGTCGTTGCCCGACGACGAGCTGATCGCCGCGTCTTATGTAAAAGCGATAGCCCGGCTCGGCGCGGCGGGACTGCAGCAGTACGAGATCAGCAACTTCGCGCGGGAAGGCGAGGAGTGTCGCCACAACCTTCGCTACTGGCGGCGCGAGGAGTATCAGGGTTTCGGCATCGGCGCGCACTCGTTCATCGGCTCGCGCCGCTTCGCGAACACGCGCGACATCGACCGCTACATCGACGGTCTGCTCGAGCCCGATTTTACGGAAGAGCTGGGACCGGAGGAGAAGCGCCACGAAGACCTCTTCCTCCAGCTGCGGCAAACGAGCGGGATACACTATGACGACATCGAACGGTTGTGCGGGCAGGAGGGGATCAGATGGATCGAACGCGGACTCATGGGCGGGTGGCTGAAACGGGTGGGAGCGCGGGTCGCATTCACCCCTTCCGGTTTTTTGCTCAGCAGCGACTACATCTCGCAGCTTTTCTGATTGCACTCGCGGTCGCGCCGCTGCTGCACGCGGGCGACGTCAACTTCAAACCGAACATCACGAAAGACGAGTTCCGCAAGTTCTCGCTGATCGTCGGCCAGTCGATCTTCGCGACGCCGGTTGAGCCGGCGCGCGCAACCGGCATCGTCCGCTTCGACATCGGCGTCGCCGCGACGGCGGTGAAGATCGACACCGGCTCGCCGTACTGGACGAACTCCGTCTCGAACGACTTCTCGTCGAACGGTTACGTCGGCACGCCGCGCGTGATCGTCGCGAAAGGATTCGGCAGCGGCACGATCTCCGCGTCGTACGCGAAAGTGAACGGGAGCAACGCGAAGATGTACGGTGGAGCGCTCGACACGCCGATCATCAACGGCGGTCTGGTGCGGCCGACGCTGGCGCTGCGGCTCAGCTACGCGCGGCTGACCGGCATCGACGTCTTCAAAGAGAAGGTCTACGGCGCCGAAGTTTTCCTCAGTAAAGGATTCGGTCCGGTCACGCCATACATCGCCGTCGGCAAGATGCGGACGGACGCCACCGGCACGATCTCGCGCACGATCACGATGAAAGACACGTCGACGATCAACCGCTACACCGTCGGCGCGCGGCTCTCGCTCTTTGTGCCGAAGATCATCGTCGAAGTGACGCAGGCCGAAGTGCGGAGCTACGCGGCGAAGGTGAGTATCGGATTCTGATCGGCGCTACTTCGCGCCGATCGCTTTCTTGATCATGTCGAGCGTGAACGTTCCTTCCGGACCGTAGCCGACCGCCTGGCCGTTGATGATGTAGGTCGGCGTCGAGATGATCGAGTTGTCGAAGGCGCGGCTGACCTGCTCGAGCACGGCTGCGCGCTCGGCGGGCGATTTGTAGATCTTCTCGACCGCTTTCCAGTCGATGTCGTTGTCGCTCGTGAAGTCCTGCAGCACCTTCTCGTAGTTCGCCTTCGTGATCGTCTCCTGCATCTTGAAGATGAAGTCGACGTAGCTCCAGTACTTCGCCGGTGCGACTTTCTGAATGGCGCGCGCGCCGAGCGCGGCGGAGACGGCCCACTCGTGATGCTCGAAGAGCGGGAGATCGATGCGCGTGTAGTTGACCTTCGAGAGGTTCTTCGCGATCAGCGGCTCGATCTTCTTGTGTGCGCGGCCGCAGGTCGGGCACTGAAAGTCGGACAACTCGATGATCGACACCTTCGCGGTCTTGTTGCCGCGTTTCGCACCCGCCGCCGCGTTGAGCGATTCGACGAGCGTCTTCGACGGATCGACGAGCAGATTGCCGCGCGTGCCGACGATCAGGAAACGTTCCGAGGCGTCGACGAAGCCGTGATAGTTGAAGGGACCCCATTCGGTCTGCTTCGTCATCGTCACCGACTTCACGCCGTCGGGCAGCGGGAACTTCGCCACCGACGCGACGATCGGCGTTTTGAGCAGCTCCGCGGCGCGATTGGAGAGTCGCTGTTCGAGCGACGGACCGTCCGGCAGCGTGATGATCGTGCCGGTCAGGGTCTGATTCGACATCGGCGAATGGAGCAGGAACGTCTGTCGTCCGCACGCTTCATCGGTCGACGTCACCGTGACTTTGTAGAGGACGAAACCGGTCGGACCCTGCACGTCCATCCGCTCCAGTTTCACGGTCGAGTTCGGGCAGCGCGGCAGTGCGCGCGTCGCATAGGTTTTGAGTGGATCGGAGTCGGCGGTTGCCGCAAATGCAGAGATCGAGACGAGGACCGCCGCGGCGGCCATCAGAAAACGTTTCATGCAAGGAGTCCTTTTCGTTCGCGTCTGCGCGAAGCTCGTTACGAGTTAACCGTCCGATAGCCGCGTTC
Source organism: Acidobacteriota bacterium (assembly GCA_025463165.1). Lineage (GTDB taxonomy): Bacteria > Acidobacteriota > Thermoanaerobaculia > Gp7-AA8 > Gp7-AA8 > JAOBAU01. The sequence continues at coordinate 23,659 of JAOBAU010000422.1, forward strand.
AATCCAGCCCTGCAGTCCGCCGGCGATGTGGACGACGTTGCGGAAGCCGGCCACGCTCAGCAGTTTTGCGGCGACGGCACCGTCGGTGGATGAGTCGCCGTACACGAGCACCGTCTGGTTCTGATACGGCAGCAGTTCCGGCAGCTGGCGCTCGATCGTTTCGAACGGGACGCTGATCGATCCGGCGATGTGGCCGCCCGGTCCGCGATATTTCTCGCTCGGACGGACGTCGAGCACGACGACCTGCTGGCTGTCGAGCATCATCTCGGCGGCGACGGTCGGGCTGATCTCCGCGTAGCCGCCGTCTTCCGTCGAGATGCCGACGGTGCGGCAGGAGGAGAGCAGGAGGGCACACAGCAACAAGGTCATTTTTCGCATGTCAGCCTCACAACATCTCCAGTTCGAACTCCGCCCGCACGTCGCCGACCAGCGTTCCCGCGACGTTGCGCAGCGGCCAGTCGCGGTAGCGCTGCAACTCCGGTCGCGCGGCGAGATCGATGCCCAGCAGTTCGAGCGTTTTCAAAACAACAGGATTCCGGCCGCGCGTCATCGAGCCGTCGTCGATCTTCAACGCGATGCCGACCGCCACATCTTCGGCGAGCGCGAGCCGCTCGGTCAACTCCGTAGCCAGCGACGGCGCGATGGCCATCGCGTAAAAGCCTTCCGCTCCCTCTTTCGCGAGGAGCTCGCCCGAGAAGGCGCGCATGAGCGGCGTCGTCATCGTCCAGCCGCCGCCGACGTACTCGGGGAACCCGGTCATCGCGCCGGCGATGCGCGCGCTGCTCGATGCGTAACGCTCGACTCCGTTCACCATCAGCCGCGCATACGCGAACGCGGCGCGATAGAGCGAGAGAAAATACGCCGGCACTCCGCAGCCATCGACGGCGATCGGAATCTCTTCCGGCTCGACGTCCGCAAAATCCGC
>JAOBAU010000447.1 GCA_025463165.1 Acidobacteriota bacterium
GCGAGCGCGTACGGCGGAATGCGCACGCCGACTTTCTCCGCGAGACTCTTGCTGATCGCTTTGTCGCGCGAGATCAGCAGCGCGCTCGGATCGGCGCCGGTGTACGGAAGCCGCAGCAGTTCGAGCAGCGCGGCGATCTGCAGATCGGACGCGCGGCGGCCGTACATATGTTCGGTGGCGTTGAAGACAACCTCCGGCGCGGCGGCGGCGAGATCGCGCACGAGTTGCGCGCCGGAGAGACACGGAATCAGCGTGACGTCGAAGCCGGAACGGCGGAGCGAAGCACCGATGTGATACTCCATCGGCGCGTGTTTGAGGGCGGCGCGACTGGTCAGGTCGGGGTCGCCATCGACGATCTGCTGGCGATCGATCAGCAGCGCCACGCGGCGCACGGGTGGACGCTTCACTACACCGGAGAGTCGCGAAAGCATCCGATCCCTACCCGCGATGCGGCGGATGCGGCATACTTCCGCCGCTCCAAAACCTGGCAACGATACTTATTGGCTGCTTCCGCGCGGCTCCGATCTCCACTTCTCAAAGGATCTCATGAACCGAATTCGTCTCGCGCTTTCTCTCCTCGCCACACTCTTCATGCTCACGACCAGCGCGCGGGCGGGATCGGGCGATGCGCTGCAGCGGCTCTCGCGGCCGGTCACGCTCGCGAACGTCCCGGAGGTTCCGGAATGCCGCGAAGTCGCGCTGACGCAGGCGGTCCTCGATATCGCGCAGACCTCGCTCGAGGATCCGGCCGAAGCATTCGAGAAGTGGCGCATCGAACATCGCTCGATGATGGAGCAGTCGCCGGGCATCGAGTGCGAAAGCAAATTGTGGCAGGAGCTGCGACGCAGCCAGGGACTTGGAAACGTCGCCAGCGTTCCGCCGGGCACCGCCGCCTTCAATCTGAAGCCGGCTGTTTCGCCGGAAGAAGCGTTCCTTCGCTCGCTGCTGCCGCTGCGGCCTGACGCCGCGTCCGTCGGCGGCAACGTGCTCATGGCCGGAGGCGTCGAAAACTATCAGGGCGAGATGCAGATCGCCGTCAACCCGACCAATCATCTGCAACTCGTCGCCGGCGCGAACCACTTCTACGCCGATCCGAACTGTCCCCGTCCCGGCGGCGGCGCCACGAACGGCACGCAGGCGTTGTATGGCTCGACCGATGGCGGCGTCACCTGGAACTACAAATGCGCGCCGTGGCCGAGCGACATCAGCGGCTCGGTCTCCGGCGCGGTCTTCTTCTTCGGCAGCGATCCGGCGCTGGCGTGGGACGACTCCGGCCACGCCTACGTCGCCTACATGCTCCTCAACTGCAACAGCGCGCAGACCTCGTGCGGCTACTCGATCGTCGTCGCGCGCTCCGGCAACGCCGGACAGACGTGGACTCCGTGGGGAACCGTCGTCAATCACAGCGCCGACGCCGCGCATGGCGACGACAAGGAAATGATCGCCGTCGATAACTCCCCCGGTCCGGCGTCGACGAAGTCGCATCCCGGCCGCGTCTACCTGATCTGGGACGACCTCAACATCGAGCGCGTCGCCTACTCCGATGACGGCGCGTCGTGGACGACCGTCGTGCTGCCGGTCAGCAGCAACGCCATCGGCGGCAACCTCGTGGTCGGACCGGACGGCATCGTCTACGCGATCTGGAATCGTCTCAACGATCCCGAGCTGATCGTCTTCTCGCGCTCCGTCGATGGCGGCAACACCTGGACGACGCCGGTCACGGCGGCCAGTGCTGCGCTGCTTTCCTTCGGCACGAACAACTCGCCGCCCGCGCAGGAAAGCCGCTCCATCAATTCGTTCGGCTCGATCGCGATGGACTCGAATTCTTCGTCCGCGTACTTCGGCCGGCTCTACATCGTCTACAACGATTTTCCGACCGGTACCAGCGCCGGCACCGACATCAACGTCTATCTCGTCTCGTCGTCGGACGGCGGCGTGTCATGGTCGCCGCGCGTCAAAGTGAACGACGACGCCGGCACCGCGACGCAGTTCTTTCCGTGGGTGGCGGTCGACCAGAGCGACGGCAGCGTGAATGTCTCGTGGTACGACTCGCGCATCGATGCCGCAAACCGTAAGACGCAGGTTTTCTACGCGCGGTCGTCGAATGGCGGCGTGTCGTTCGAGCCGAACATCCTCGTCAACGACAGCGGTGGTGTCGTCTGGCGCAACGCCATCAACTACTCCGACGAGAACACGACCGACAACGCGTCGCGCAACGGCAACCAGTACGGCGACTACGCCGGCATCGCCGCGTACAACCGTCAGGTCCATCCGTTCTGGATGGATACGCGCAACTTCTTCCCGAGCGCCGATACGGTTGCGCCGACGCGCCGTGAAGATGCGGCGTCGGCGACGATCGTCAACTGCTCGCCGCCGTCCGCAATCGCCGCGCCGATCGTCACCGCGAACTGCGCCGTTCCGCGCGTGACCGTTTCGTGGTCGGCGCCGGCCAGCGCCGGTACGAACGCTACGTCGATGACGTACTCCGTCTATCGCGCCACGACACCGTTCTTCCCCGCCGGCTCCCCGCTCGTGTCGGGACTCTCGGGCACGACGTACGATGACTCGACCGGCCTGCCGACCGTGACCTACTACTACTTCGTTCGCGCGAAGAACAACTGTCCCGGCACGACGCTCACGCCGATGTCGACGACGTCCGCCGTCTCCGCCGCGATCGTCTTCCCGGCGTGCGGCTCAACCGTCGGCAATCTGCAGGGACGCGTCACGGCAAGCGGCTCACCGCTGGCCGCCGTCGCGATCAACGCCGCGCCATATTCAACGACGACCGACGCGAACGGCAACTACGCGATCGGCCCGATTCCGACCGGCACCTACACGGTGACGGCGACGCTCAGCGGCTACGACGTCGCCACCGCGAACAACGTCGCGGTGCTCGACGGCCAGACGACGACGCAGAACTTCGCGCTCGTCGCGGCATCGGCCGGCAGCTGTTTCACCGACACGACACGTGCACAGTTCGAAGCGGGCGCACTGACGAATCTCGATTCGACCGGCAGCCCTGACGATCTCAAGCTGGCGCTGACCGTTCCCGAAGCGATCGACCAGCATGCGGATGACAACGGCTTCGGTTCCGGCTATGGCTTCTCCAGCACCGCGTTCGCCGGTCAGACATTCACGCCGGCCGTCACCGCGATGCTGACGAAAGTCGAGACTTCGATGTTCTGCGCCAGCTGCTCGGGCGCGAATCCCAATCTCACACTCGAAGTGCGCACGACCAGCGCCGGATTGCCGGTCATGACCGCCGGCGGTCTCCTCGCCACCGCCTCGCTGGCCGGCTTCTCCGGCGGGACGTCGGCGACGAAAACATTCGTCTTCGCAACGCCGCCGACGCTCATCGCGAGCACGCAATACGGATTCGTGGTGAAGCTCGTTTCGAACCGCACCACGGGGACGCAGGCGTGGATCTCGACGAGCGGCGACATCATGGCCGGCGGACGCCGCGTCACCTGCACCGCCGCGTCGTGCGCGAATCCGACCGGGACGAACTCGAACAGCGATCTCGTCTTCGCCGCGTACATGAAGAGCGCGATCTTCCAGACGTCGGGCACGCTGATCTCGACGGTGAAAGACACCAATCCGGCGCTCGGCGCCGCGCCGAACTGGAACACGCTTTCGTGGACGGCCACGACTCCCGCGAACACGAGCGTGAAGTTCCAGGTGGCCGGCAGCAGCAACGTCGCCGGTCCGTTCAACTTCGTCGGACCTGACGGCACCGCATCGACGTTCTTCACCACCAGTGGCGCGTCGCTCTCGCAGTTCAACGGCAAGCGCTATCTCCGCTACAAAGCGATTCTCTCGACGACCGACACCGCCGCGACGCCGACTCTCAGCGACGTCACCGTCTGCGACGCGTTCGGCGACTGCAGCGGCTCGATCCCGACGATCGTTCCCGGCGCGGCGCAGACGTGCAGCAGTTCGACCGGCAACACGGCATCAGGTCCGGCCGGCATGACGTCGTACGCGTGGACGATCTCCAACGGCAGCATCACCGGCGGCGCGTCAACGCAAACGGTGACGTATACCGCCGGCGCGTCGGGCAGCGTGCAACTCGGTCTGACCGTCACGACGTCCGCCGGCTGCACCGCCGCCAACTCGGCATCGATCTCACTCACGACCACGCCGACGCCAACGATCACACCCGGCGGACCGACGACGTTCTGCACCGGCGGCAGCGTCACGCTCACATCGAGCAGCGCGACCAGCAACCAGTGGTACCTCGGCGGCAATCCAATCGGCGGCGCGACAAATCAGCAGTACATCGCAACCGCGAGCGGCAACTACACGGTCGTCGTCACGTCATCGGGATGCGCGAGCGCTCCATCGTCCGCCACCGCGGTGACGGTCAATCCGATCCCGTCGACGCCGACGATCACACCCGGCGGACCGACGACGTTCTGTTCCGGCGGCAGCGTCACGCTCACCTCGAGCAGCGCGTCCGGCAATCAGTGGTATCTCAGCGGCAATCCGATCGGTGGCGCGACCGGTCAGCAATACGTCGCCAGCGCCGCCGGCAACTACACCGTCATCGTGACGACGAGCGGCTGCGCGAGCGCGGCATCATCGGCAACGACCGTCACGATCACGACGCCGGCGGCCGCACCGACGATCACACCCGGCGGACCGACGACGTTCTGCAGTCCGAACAACGTCACGCTCACGTCGAGCAGCGCGTCGGGCAACCAGTGGTATCTCAACGGCAATCCGATCGGCGGCGCGACGAATCAGCAGTACGTTGCGTCGGCGTCCGGCAGCTACACCGTCATCACGAGCGCGTCCGGCTGCGCGAGCGTCGCGTCGGCAGCGACCGTCGTCACGGTCAACTTCTGTTTTCACTCACCGAGCGATCTGAACGCGAACAACATGTCCGACATCGTGCTGCAAAACACGAATACGAACTCGGTCGCCGCGTGGCTGATGGAAGACAACACGCTCGTTGACGGCAAGGTCGTTTCGAATCCGACTGCCGAAACGAAGATCGTCGCCACCGGCGATCTCGACGGCGATCTGAAAGCCGACCTCATCGCGAAGAACAACACCACCGGCGCGATCTCGATGTGGAAGATGAACGCCAACGTGCTGGTGTCGCAGACCGTCATCGCCACGCCGAACGTCGCGCAGCGGATCGTCGCGACATACGACTTCAATCACGACGGGAAGGACGACATCGTGCTGCAGAACTCATCGACCGGCGCGGTGTCGCTCTGGCTGATGAACGGCGCGACACTCACGACCGGCATCGCCCTCGGCAACCCGGGCGTCGACGTCAAAGCGGTCGCAGTCGGCAAGTTCGGCGGCGATGCAATCCTCTTCCAGGACAACAGCAGCGGCGCGATCAGCCGCTGGACGATCAGCAGCAATGCCATCGCGTCGAATCTCTCGATCGGCACGCCGGCCGCCGGCACGAACGTCGTCGCGGCCGCCGACTTCGACGGCGACGGCAACACCGACATCGCGCTGCAGCAGACGAGCAGCCGCACCGTCTCGGTCTGGCTGATCGGCGCGAACGGTACGACGATCGCGCAGAACGCCGTCGTCGCCACGCCGGTGTTCGACTGGAAGGTCGTCGGCGCCGGCGACTACAACG
>JAOBAU010000468.1 GCA_025463165.1 Acidobacteriota bacterium
ACGGATACGTGCGCGCGAACTGATGGAGCGCGCTGTAGACCTCGCCAAGATCCCACGGATCGCTGACGGCGAGCTCGCGGAGCACGATGGTCGTCTCCGGCGACACCGATTCAATATCGCGCGCGACCGTCTTCGCCAGTCCGACCGCGCCTGGCTGATGGAGCAGTTCCAGCCGATCGATGACGAGATCATCCTGCTGACAAAGTGAGACGGTCGGCCGCCATCGCTCCCAGCGCGTGTTTCCTTTGCCGGCAGAGTCGAGCGACACGCCGAGGAGACTGATGGCGACTGTCTTCATCGGACATGATTCTAATCGCTTATCTGTTGCGATAAGAAACTGGCGAGTTCTATGTTGGCAGCGAGATCGCTGTGCGCGCGTTTTGCGTAGTATTGTCAGATACTTACGTGCCGGATCGCAGCGATGGCATCGCGCTCGCCATAGAGCGACCCGGCGGGCACATTGCCCGCGGGGGCGGCCGGAGCGGCCGCCTCCACACCCGGGACGGAGGAACATGAACATGGCAACGACGGCATACGAAGTCTTCGCGCCCGAGCACGGCGCCCCGATCAAAGCGTGGACGCGCGGCGTCCCGGTCGAGGCGGAGGCGAAGCAGCAACTCCTCAACATCGCGTCGCTGCCGTTCATCTATCGCTGGATCGCCGTGATGCCGGACGTCCACCTCGGCAAAGGCGCAACGGTCGGCAGCGTCATTCCGACGAAGAAAGCGATCATCCCGGCCGCGGTCGGCGTCGACATCGGCTGCGGGATGATGGCCGTTCGCACGTCGCTCAATGCCCGCGATCTTCCCGACGATCTCCACGCGCTGCGCTCGACGATCGAGCGCGCCGTTCCGCACGGCCGTACCGACAAGGGAGGTCGCAACGATCGCGGCGCGTGGCGCACACCGCCGAACGCGCAGCTCGATGTCTGGTCGAAGCTCGAGGCGAAGTATGCGGAGCTCGTCACGAAGCATCCGCGGCTCGGCAAGGGGAACGATCTCAATCACCTCGGCACGCTCGGCACCGGCAACCACTTCATCGAAGTCTCCCTCGATGAAGAGCAGAACGTCTGGTTCGTGCTGCACAGTGGCTCGCGCGGCGTCGGCAATCGCATCGGCACGTTCTTCATCGAGCTGGCGAAGAAAGACATGCAGAAGTTCATGATCAATCTGCCGGACCGAGACCTCGCGTATCTGCCGGAGGGGACCGACCACTTCAACGATTACGTGCAGACGGTGCACTGGGCGCAGTCGTATGCGATGTCGAATCGCGAGCTGATGATGGACGCGATCATCGACGCCGTGCGCGCGTCGAATCTGCTGCCGCCATTCAATGCGAACGCGGAAGTGGTGAACTGTCATCACAACTACGTCGCCATCGAAGAGCATTACGGCGAGCGGGTCTTCGTCACGCGCAAAGGTGCGGTGCGCGCGGGGAAGAACGACCTCGGCATCATTCCGGGAAGCATGGGCGCGAAGTCGTTCATCGTGCGCGGCAAGGGAAATCCGGAGAGCTTCGAGAGCTGCAGTCACGGCGCCGGACGTGCGATGTCGCGCACCGAAGCGAAGCGCCGCTTCACGCTCGACGATCACGTGAAAGCGACGGAAGGGATCGAGTGCCGCAAAGACGCGGACGTGATTGACGAGACGCCGGCGGCGTACAAGTCGATCGACGCGGTGATGGCGGCGCAGAGCGATCTCGTCGACATCGTGCACACGCTGAAGCAGCTCGTGGTCGTGAAGGGATGACGAACGTGGTGACGATCGATGGATCGGAAGGCGAAGGGGGCGGGCAGATTCTTCGGACCTCGCTCGCCCTCTCGCTGCTCACCGGCACGCCGCTGCGGATCGAGAACATTCGCGCGAAGCGGGAGAAGCCGGGACTGCTGCGCCAGCATCTGACGGCGGTGAATGCGGCCGCTGCGATTGGCGGCGCTACGGTTGATGGCGCTACGCTCGGCTCAACCGCGCTGACGTTCAAACCGGAGTCGCCGCGCGCGGGCGAGTACACATTCGCGATCGGCACGGCCGGTTCGACGATGCTCGTGCTGCAGACGATTCTGCTGCCGCTGGCGCTGGCAGGCGGGGAGTCGGCGGTGACGATCGAAGGAGGAACGCACAATCCTTCGTCGCCGCCGTTCGACTTCATCGACCGCGCGTTTCTGCCGCTGCTGCGGCGCATGGGCGCCGATGTCGATCTCACGCTGGAGCATCCCGGTTTCTATCCCGCCGGCGGAGGCAAAATCGTGGTGCGGATCGGACCGGCAAAACGGCTCGCGCGCCTCGAGCTCGATGAGCGCGGCGAGCTCGTGACGCGTCTCGCACGTGCCGTCGTCGCGAACCTGCCATACGAGATTGCGCAGCGCGAGGCACGCACCGCGGCGGAAGAGCTCGAGTGGCCTGAGGAGTGTACGCAGGCGCATACGCTGACCGGCTCGCGCGGTCCCGGGAATGCGATCTCGATCATCGTCGGATACGAGCACGTCACCGACGTCTTCACCGCATTCGGCGAGCGCGGCGTTCGCGCGGAACAGGTCGCGCACGACGCCGCGAAACAGGCGAAGCGCTACATCAACAGCGGCGCCGCGATCGGCGAGCATCTCGCCGATCAACTGCTGCTGCCGCTCGCCGTCGGCGAAGGCGGCTCATTCACGACGACGCCGCTGTCGAGTCACGCGAAGACGAACATCGACGTGATTCGCCGCTTCGTCGACGTGAAGATCGACGTCGAGGAAGTGCGGCGCGGCGTGGAGCGGGTGAGCGTGACGCGGAACCCGCCACAAAAACAGTAGCCGCCCCTCGCCGCAGGGAATCATTCAGTTCACCTACGACCCGCGCGAGTTCATCAGGACGATTCGGTGCGTCAATTCCGATATGACCTTCAGTGGAAATATTGAAGTGCAGGTGACCGTGGAACCCATCGCGGGCCTCACAACGGCAACGCCGGCCGTCCGCCTCGTGCCCTCGTCACCATAGTTAGTTCGCCGCCACACTCCAGTACAACGCGTCGAACACCATCGGGAACGTGCCGTGCGTTTGTCCGCGATGCTGCGGCGCGAATCCGAAGAGCACGATCTTTCCTTTGCCGTACGTCACGGCGACGGCGGCCGCTTTGCGCAGCAGGCGATCTTCGCCGGCGATCCAGCCGGACAGCAGCACGTCGCGGCGCTCCTCCGGATACGTGGCGAGCACCCAGCGCTGCATGTCGGTGGCGGGCGAGGTCGTGTCGAACGCAATCGCGCGATCGACATAGATCGCGGCCTGCGACGGCATGTCCTTCGTCACCGGATGATCGGTGTTGATGCTGACGCGCAGCAGCGAACCGGGAACGGAAAAGTCATCGCGCTTCACGCCGGCCAGCGCATTGCGCACCGGGATGTTGAACTCGCTGATGACGTAGTCGCACGCCTGGTTGAACGCGATCAGCGTTCCGCCGTTTTCGACGAACGCGCGCAGTGCGTCGGCGCCCGCGCGCTCGATGCCGCCGCGATACTCGGCCGGCATTTCTTCGCGATAGCTTCCCGACTGTTCGTCGTTCTCGCGCGCGCCCGTGGCGAGCAGCGACTTCGCCGCATCGGGAAGAATGATCGCGTCGTACGGCAGCGGCTTGCCGGACTTCACATCCTGCGGCGAGAGCGACGCCGGCTTGAATCCGTACGAGTCCAGGAGCCAGCGCGTCCAGCCTTCGCCGAGGTTGCTGGTCCATGGTTTATAGATCGCGACGCGCGGATGCAGCGACTCATTGCGGCGCAGCACTTCCTTCGTTTCCGGTTTGATGTCGGTGACGACGCTCGTCGACAGCGACTCCGGCATCGTCGTGTGCTCGACCGTCACGCCCATCGCCAGCGGCAGCGTCCACGTTGCAACGTCGTACGGACGGAGCACATCTCTGCCCGGCTGCAGGCGCACTTCCGGATAACGCTGCGGCTCCATCATCTCGGTGACGAACTTTCCGTACGGCTGCGCCATCGGGATCCAGTAATCGCCGTTCGCCGCCTGGCGCACTTCGACGTTGTGCTCCGCCATCAGCGATGCGAGGAACTGCGCGGTCGGCCAGTCACGCTGCTTCTTCGGGATGCGATACGCCTCGCCGGGAGTCGCGCTCGCGACTGCCGATCGTGCACGCGTGACGATGTCGCGCAGCAGATCCTCGCGGCGATCGGTCGCCGTTTCCAGCAGCGCGTCGGACGCGATCCGTTCGTAATCCATGATGTCGCGCATCCGCCAGACGCCGCCCTTCCACGGATTCGGATGGTTGATCGTCGCCTTGTAATCGACGAGACCTTTCTCGCCGCTGTGCAACTCGTTCGCTTCGACGCGGATCGGCGTGGCGATGCGCGCCGACGCCGTTTCGAGCAGCAGTCCGGTGATGTTCTTCCACCAGCCGGTGTTGCGCGTGCCGCCGAGCCAGTAGGCGTCGAACGAGTAGCCGTAAATCAGTCCGGCTTTGTTCTTCTGCTCGAGCCGGAAGGCCATGTTGCTGCCGACGATGTTCACCTCGCGCCAGATCAGCGGATGAACGTCGGGATCGACCGGATCGGCGAACGGCGGGATGAACATGCGCGGCCCTTCGCTGCCCATCTGATGTTCATCGACGAAGAGTTGCGGGAACCACTCGTGGTAGATCGCGCGGCTCATGTTGCGCGTTTCCACCTGCGTGAGCATGAACCAGTCGCGATTGTTGTCGTGGCCGACGTAGTGGTGATAAAGCCACGGCAGCGAGCCGCCTTCGTACTTCGTGCCGACGTATTTGCGATACCAGTCGGTGACCATGATCTGTCCGTCGGGATTGAGCGACGGGACGAGCAGCAACACGACGTTGTCGAGGCGCCGCTTCGTTTCGTCATCGTTCGCGCGAGCGAGGTCGTACGTCCACTCCATCGCCATCTGACTCGATGCGATCTCGGTCGAGTGGATGTTGCAGGTGACGAGCACCATCGACTTGCCTTCGCGCACGAGCGCGTCGAGCTGCGCATCGGAAAGTCCGCGCGGATCGGCGAGCTGTTTCGCGATCGCCTTCAGCCGCGGCAGGTTCCGCATGTTCGCCTCGGAGGAAACGACCGCCATGACCATCTCTTCGCCGAGCGTCGTCTTTCCGAGCGTCACGACCTGCACGCGCGGCGACACGGCCGCCACCGCACGCAGATAGCGAACGACCTGGCGATAGTCAGCGAGCTTTCGATCCGCACCAACGTCGAAGCCGAGGAAGGCGGACGGCGACGGAATCTCCGCGGCGGGCAGGGACGCGGCGACGAAAAGGAAAGCGAGAAGCAGTCGTTTCATGGGCGCACATATTAGCGGTCATCGCAATGACGGCTAAGATGCGTTTCGCAAACAAATGAACCTCCCCCGCGCCATCGCGTGGCGCTATCTGAAACGTCCCACCGACGCTCTCGTCTCCGCGGTCGGCATCGTCTCGATCTTCGGGCTCGTCATCGGCGTGATGGCGCTCGTCATTTCGATGGCGCTGATGACCGGCTATCGGCGCGATCTGCAGCGCAAGCTGCTCGGCGGCAACGCGGAAGTCTTCGTCTATTCAGTCGGCGGACCGATGGCCGACACGTCGCGGCTCCTCTCGCAATTGCGGACGACGCCGGGTATCGCGGAAGCGTCGCCGGTGCTGTTCATGCGCGCGCTCGTCACGACGGAGAAGAACACCACCGGCACCGAGGTCACGCTGAAAGGGATCGAGCCGACGCGCGGGAAATCGTCGCCGATGCTGGCGAAGATCATCGGCGAGCGCGCGCGCTTCGACACCACTGAGGACGAAGCCGGCGTCGCGGTCGGCCGCTACCTCGCGACGAAGCTCGGCGTCGAGAAAGGCTCGTCGATCAGCGTCACGGTGCCGAGCGACGACTCCGGCTCGTTCATGCCGCACACGTCGTCGTTCGTCGTGACGAACGTCTATGACACCGGCTTCTACGAATTCGATGCGCGGTGGCTCTTCATCGATCTGCGCGACGCGCAGCGGATGCTCAGCTCCGCCGGCGGCGCGAACCTCGTCGAAGTGAAACTGACCGACGGCGCGAACCTCGACACGGTCGTGCGCGAGATCGAGCAGCGCACCGAGCATCGCTACGCCGTCAGCGACTGGCGCGACATGAACCGGCAGCTTTTCTCGCTGTTGCGCATTCAGCAGCGCGTGCTCTTCATCGTCATCGGACTGATCGTCTTCGTCTCGACGTTCAACATCGTCTCGACGCTGATCATGACGGTGATCGAGAAGCGAAAAGAGATCGGCATCCTGACGTCGATGGGCGCGCGCGATACCTTCGTGCTGCGGATTTTTCTCTGGTACGGCACGACGGTCGGCTGTATCGGCACGCTGCTCGGCGTCGGCCTCGGCACGCTGATCTGCTGGCTGATCACGCGCTTCAACCTCGTCTCGTTTCCACCGGAGATCGCCGAGGTCTATTACGTCTCGTCGATTCCTTTCATCACGCTGCCGTCCGATCTCGCGTTCATCACGCTCTTCTCGCTGGCGTCGTCGTTCGTCGCGACGATCATTCCGGCGCTGCGCGCGGCGCGGCTCAATCCGGTGGAAGCGTTGCGCTAATCGCGTCGGCGATCGCTGCTTCATCGCCTGCCGACTGGAACGTCAGCATCGACCTGTCGCGCTCATCCGGATATTCGTACAGCGACGGATCGGCGTCGGGGTTGTGGCGCACCCACTTGTTCTTGTAGAGATCGCGATCTGCCGCATCGAGGAGCCGCGCAATGGTCGGCTCCTGCAGCAGTGACGTGCAGGCGATGCCGCTGCTGATGCCGATGTTGATCGTCTCGTTGCCGAACGTCCATTGAATGCGGCCGATCTCTTCCGCGATGCGCGCGGCGATCGACTCGACGGTCTCGATCGGCATCGCGGTCACGAGCATCACGAAATCGTCGCCGCCGTAACGCGCCACGAAATCCTCAGTGCGCGTGCGGTGGAGAAAGAGCGCGCCGACGTCGCGCAGAATGCGATCGCCGCCGAGATGGCCGTACGTATCGTTCACGCGCTTGAAGCCATCGAGATCGAACATCACGAGCGCGAGGTCGCCGCCGAGTGCGATGAGTCGCTCCGCTTCGGTGAAGAAGAAGCGGCGGTTCGCGACGCCGGTGAGCTCGTCGCGCGTGGCCAGACCGTAGAGCTCGCGCACCGTGGCATCGAGGCGCTGCTGACGAGAGACGACTCGACGCGCGGCGCCGAGCTTCGCGACGAGCTCGAGCTCGTCGGCTGACTTCTCGAGGAAATCGTCGAAGCCGAGCCGCAGTGCGGTAATTTTCGTCTCGATGTCCTGACGGCCGGTGAGCATCAGCGCAAAGACGTCGGCGCCGCGTTCGCGCGCGCGCGCCTGTTCGATGAAGGCGAGCCCGTCCATGCGCGGCATTTCGCAATCGACGATGAAAAACTCGAAGGGCGGCGATTCGTCCACCAGGTCGATTCCCTCGGCGCCGTCGCTCGCGGTCGTCACCGCGAAACCGAAACGCCGAAGAAGCGCGCCAAGCCAGGTTCGATAATTCTCGTCATCATCAACGATGAGGACTCGAAGGGCGCGAGGATCACGGGCACCGTCCGAACGGCGTCGGTTGGGACTTGCGGACATCGACGCTGAAACTGCATTCAATTGCCAGGCCATGATGTCGGAGATCGCTGACGGCAGCGCTCGTCAGGTCGCGGCTTACGTCTTGCAGCGAACCGCTCGCGGCGACCTTCTCCGGACGGGCGGGCGTGATGAAAGACCTGATGACCGAACCCCACATCCTCATAGCGGAAGACGAGCCGGCGATCCGGCGACTCCTCGCGACCATCCTCGAACGTTATGACTTCATCGTTACGACAGCATCCGATGGCGCCGACGTTCTGCGGCAACTCGCCGCAGGCTCGAAGCCGGACGTTCTGCTGCTCGATCTGATGATGCCGAACGTCAGCGGCTTCGGCGTGATCGACGAGCTCGCGCGGCAGCAGCATCCGCTCGCCGAGCGCATCATCGTGCTCACCGCCGCGTCGGGAAACGAGATCAGCCAGCTGCCGCCGTTGACGCGCATCATGCGCAAGCCGTTCGAAGTGGAGCGGCTCATCAACGCGTTGCGCGAGCTTGCGCCGCGCGATCCTTCCACCGTCCCGCCGACTCCGGGAGCTACGCTGATTCCCGGTGTGATCGCGGAAGCGTGACGCGGAAGACGGAGCCTTCTCCGACCGCGCTCTGCACGTCGATCGCGCCGCCGTGTGCTTCGACGAATCGCTTCGCCAGCGCGAGCCCGAGTCCCGTTCCGCCGGGATGCAATCCGCCGTTGTAGACCTGCTCGAAGTCGCTGAAGATCCGCTGCTGATCGGCGACGCTGATGCCGATGCCGCGATCGGCGACTTCGATCTGCCAGCGATCCTCGGTCGCACTCGTGCGAATCGTGATCTTCTCGCCGGCCGCGCTGAATTTGTTCGCGTTCGACAATAGATTGAGGAGGACCTGTTCGACGCGGCTCTGATCGCCGCGAACCAGCATCGGCTCCGGTGCGAGATCGAGCTCGACCTCCTGACCCTTGCGTCCGAAGAGCGGCGCCGTCGACATCACCGTGTTGACGATGGCGTTGCGCAGATCGATCTCCTCGAAGTTCATCGGCATCTTGCCCGCTTCGACTTTGGCGATGTCGAGCAGATCGTTGATCAGTGCGAGGAGATGCGTGGCGCTT
>JAOBAU010000007.1 GCA_025463165.1 Acidobacteriota bacterium
CTGCGGCGATGACGACGAGCACGATGCCGATCAGCAGCGGCGTCACCGGCGGCTGTCCGTTCATCCGCGCACGAGCGAACGTCACGTCCCACACGACGCGCAGCGTGTCGAGGACCATGTGCGCGCGTGTGGGCTCGGGAGGCAGCGTCCAGTCGTTCGCGCCGAACAGCCGCGCACCGAACGGAAAGACCGGATTGCCGCTGGCGATGACGAGCCAGCTCGTCGTCGGCAGCGCGGCGGCGGCGGTCACGGCCGCGAACATCAGCGCATCACGTCGTCGAGCAATGAGCACGATGAGCAGCGCCGCGACGGCGAAGTATCCGCCGGTGTACTTCACGCTGCAGGCGACACCCAAGAAAAACGCCGCGAGGACGAGCGGCCGGCGACGCGATTCCGTCAACGCAATGTCGAGCGTGCAGAAGCCGGCGGTGACGAAGAGCATCAGTGCCGTGTCGACATAGAGGATGGTGCCGAGGTGGAGCACGATCGGACTGCCGGCGAAGAGCGCGGCGGCGATCGGCGCGGCGTTCGCGGTGTAGCGTCGCGCCCACGTCGCGATCAGCGCAACGAGCACGAGCAGTTCGGTGAGTGCGACGAGATGTGTCGCTGTATCGCCGGCGACGAGCCACGCCGGGACGCAGAGCAGTTCGTGCAGTTGCGGGAAGACGGGGAAACGAAGCCCGCGGAGGAATTGCAGCGCGCCGCTGCGCGCGAATGAATGGACGAACGGCAGATGGTAGAGCGTTTCGTCGAACGCCAGCGGTGGATGGAGCACCAGCAGAAACAGCGGAGCGCCGAAGGCGAAGAAAGCGATCGGCCACCATCGACTGACGCGCGCAATGGATCGCCAGCGCAGTGCGCCGCGGGCGAGCGAGATCAGCAGCAGCGCGACGATCGGCCATCCGCGCAACGCGTGCAAAGCCGCAAGCGCGAACAACGCCTCCGCCCACAACGCGAGCCCGAGCGCACAACGCAGCGGCAGCGATTCATCGCCGCCGAGCGCGAGCGTTCCCGCTCCCGCCGCGGCCGCAAGCATGACGGCGAACAGCGCCAGATGAATCGCGAAAAACGAGAGCAGCGTCAGCACCGACGCACTCACCGTATCATTCCCCGGTTTGTCGACCGGAACAGCCCTCATCTTCGGCGTGTCGGGCCAGGACGGCGCATACCTCGCGCGTCTGCTGCTCGAAAAAGAATACGCCGTTCACGGAGTCTCGCGCGACGCCGAGCGCCAGCCGTTTTCGCGGCTGCAGACGCTCGGCATTCGCGAGCGCGTCGTGACGCACACCGCGTCGAGCGTCGACCGCGATGCGCTTCGCGCCGTCATCGATCGTGTGCGTCCCGACGAGATCTACAACCTCGCCGGCCTCAGCTCCGTGGCGCAATCGTTCGAGTCGGCGGAGGCCGCCGTGCAGTCGATCGCCGGCGCACAGCAGCTTCTGCTCGACGTCGTGCGCGAATCGGGCGCACCGATCCGCGTCTATCACTCCGCGTCGAGCGACTGTTTCGGCGAGTTGCCGCGCGGCACGGCAGCCGATGAGCGAACGCCGTTCGCGCCGCGCAGTCCGTACGCGGCGGCGAAAGCGGAAGCGCATCGCATCACCGGCGACTATCGCGCGCGCCACGGTCTTTACGCCGTCTCCGCGATCGTCTGCAATCACGAATCACCGCTGCGCGGCGAGCAGTTCGTGACGGCGAAGATCGTCGCCGCCGCGGCCGCCGCCGCCCGCGGAACTCTCGAGGGAAAACTCCACCTCGGCGATCTCTCCGCATCTCGCGACTGGGGCTACGCACCCGAATACGTCGACGCGATGTGGCGGATGCTGCAGCAGAACGAACCTGCCGACTACGTCATCGCCACTGGCGAAAGTCATACGGTGGATGAGCTCTGCGCCGCGACCTTCGGCGCGTTCGGGCTCGACTACCGCGAGCACGTCGTCAGCGATCCGGCGTTCTTCCGTCCGTCCGACATCCATTACAGCCGCGGCAACCCGTCGCTCGCGCGCGAGCAGCTCGGCTGGGTGGCGAAGACGAAGTTCGCGGACCTCGTGCGCCTCCTGGCGAACGCGGCTTTCATTCAGTAAACCGCTCACTCCTGCCGGACCGCCGTAAAGAGATAAGCCCTTCCGTATCAGGCATTTCTGTCTTACGTACGGACGAGTTCGGTGCTAGTCTGCCGCCCGGTTCCCTCACCCCAAGGTTCCCGCGTTGCGTACCGATTCCAGAGGAAGGGTCTCGGTCCGCGCGTCTATACGTCCGCTTTTTTGCCGAGGAGATCAGCCATGCAGTTCTTCCGTTCCGCCTCTCTCTCCCGCTTTCGAACCGCCGCCGCTTTGATCGCGATGCTTCTCGCGAGCAGCTCCGCGTTCGCACTGGCAACAACGACCACGACGGTCGTGCCAACGCCAGGCGCGTCGACCTACGGCCAGAACGTGTCGTTCGTCGCGACCGTCACCGGCATCGTCGGCTCGCCGCGCAACTCCGTTTCGCTGAAGGAAGGAGCGACCGTTCTCGATTCGCAGAACGTCAACGGTCAGATGCACGCGACGATGTCGCTCTCGACACTCTCCGTCGGCACGCACACGCTGATCGCCGTTTACGCGGGGAACGCCGGCTCCAATCCGAGCAGCAGCGCGTCGTTCCCGTTTGTCGTCTCGAAGGCGACGAGCACGACGACGATGACCGCGCCGGGCGCGATTGCATACGGCGCGCAGGCAACGTTCACCGCGACCGTCACCGGTCCGGGCGCGACAGCACCGACCGGCAGCGTCACGTTCAGTGAAGGCGGAAACCCGCTCTGCTCCGGCGCGCTTGCGCTGGTCGGCGGCATTCCGACCGTCACCTGCAACGCCTCCGGACTCGGCGGCGGCAGTCACTCGATCGTCGCGACGTACGGCGGCGACGGCAACTATGACGGCGGCATCGGTGCGACGCGCACGCAGGTCGTGAATCAGGCGACCACGTCGACCGCGCTCAACGCCACGCCGAATCCATCGATCTCCACGCACTCGGTGACGTTCACCGCAACGATGACCTCCGGCGTCGCCGGAGCGATCGGCGGCACCGCTGATTTCTACGATGGCGCGACGAAGCTCAACGCGTTGCCGATCGCTGTCGTGGCCGGCCAGGCAGCGTATTCGACGAGCGCACTCAACGTCGCCACGCATTCGATCACCGCCCAATTCCTCGGCGACACGAATTACGCCGGCAGCACGTCGAGCGCCGTTCCGCAGGTCGTCAATCTCGCGGCGACCACGACCGCGTTGAATGCGACGCCGAATCCAACCACACCCGGCATCTCCGTGACCTTCACGGCGAGCGTTTCGTCACTCTCCGCCGGCACGATCGGCGGCACCGTCGATTTCTACGATGGCGCGACGAAACTCAACCCATCGCCGGTCGCAGTCGTCGCCGGTCAGGCCGCGTATTCGACGAGCGCTCTCACCGTCGCCAGCCATTCCATCACCGCGCAGTACTCCGGCGATGCGGCGTACGCGGCGAGCACTTCCGATGCGGTCAGTGAAGTCGTTGCACTCGCCGTCACCACGACGACGCTCAACGCGACGCCGAATCCGACCACGCCCGGCATTTCCGTGACCTTCACGGCGAACGTTTCGTCGCTCGTCGCCGGCACCATCGGCGGCACCGTCGACTTCTACGATGGCATCACGAAGCTCAACGCATCGCCGGTCGCAGTCGTCGCCGGTCAGGCCGCGTACTCGACGAGCACTCTCAGCGTCGCAAGCCATTCCATCACCGCGCAGTACTCCGGCGATGGTGTCTACGCGACAAGCACTTCCGACGCGGTGAGTGAAGTCGTCGCACTCGCCGTCACCACGACGACGCTCAACGCGACGCCGAATCCGACCACGCCCGGCATCTCCGTCACGTTCACGGCGAGCGTTTCGTCGCTCGTCGCCGGCGCGATCGGCGGCACCGTCGACTTCTACGATGGCATCACGAAGCTCAACGCATCGCCGGTCGCGGTCGTCGCCGGTCAGGCCGCGTACTCGACGAGCGCTTTCACGGTCGCAAGCCATTCCATCACCGCGCAGTATTCGGGCGATGCAGTTTTCGCGACGAGCACTTCGGATGCAGTCAACGAAGTCGTCGCACTCGCCGTCACCACGACGACGCTCAACGCGACGCCGAATCCGACCACGCCCGGCATCTCCGTCACGTTCACCACAACAGTTTCGTCGCTGGTCGCCGGCACGATCGGCGGCACCGTCGATTTCTACGATGGCGCGACGAAACTCAACGCCTCGGCGGTCGCGGTCGTCGCCGGTCAGGCCGCGTACTCGACCAGCGATCTCACCGTCGCCAGCCACTCCATCACCGCGCAGTATTCCGGCGATGGTGTCTACGCGACGAGCACTTCCGATGCGGTGAGTGAAGTCGTCGCCCTCGCCGTCACTACGACGACGTTGAATGCGACTCCGAATCCATCGACGTACAGCGTGTCAGTCACCTTCACCGCGACTGTCTCGTCGCTCGTCGCCGGCACGATCGGCGGCACCGTCGACTTCTACGACGGCGCGACGAAGCTCAACGCGTCGCCGGTCGCGGTCGTCGCCGGTCAGGCCGCGTACTCGACGAGCGCTCTCAGCATCGCCAGCCACTCCATCACCGCGCAGTACTCCGGCGATGCGGTCTTCGCGACGAGCACTTCCAGCGCGGTGACGCAGATCGTCAACCTCGCGCCGACGACGACCGCGCTCGTCGCTGCTCCGAATCCGTCGCTCCCCGGCGTCTCCGTAACGCTCACAGCGACTGTCACCTCGACCGCCGCCGGAACGATCGGCGGCTCGGTCGATTTCTATGACGGCGCCACGAAGTTGAACGCATCGCCGGTCGCACTCGCCTCCGGACAAGCGAGCTACTCGACCTCGCTCCTCTCGATCGCGAGCCATTCGCTGACCGCGAACTACCTCGGCGATGCAACGTACGCGACGAGCAGTTCGAACACTGTCACGCAGGTCGTCGATCTCGCCACGACCACGACCGCCGTCTCCGCGTCGCCGAATCCCGCCAGCACCGGCGCTTCGGTGACGATCACCGCGACGGTCACCTCCGGGGTCGCCGGCGCGATCGGCGGCACGGCTGATTTCTACGATGGCGCGACGAAGCTCAACGCCTCCGCGGTCGCGGTCGCCGGCGGCCAGGCGGCGTACTCGACCTCGTCGCTCACGGCCGGCTCGCACTCGATCACCGCGCAATATCTCGGCGACTCGACGTACGCGGCGAGCCTCTCGCCGTCGACGTCGCTCAGCGTCCGCAACATCACCACGACCACGCTCGGCCGCACGCCAAACCCGGCGAAGCTCGGCAACAACATCGTCTTCACCGCAACCGTCACGCCGAGCGGCGCAACCGGCACGGTCGATCTCATTGAAGGCGTGACGACGATCGCCAGCGGCGCGGTCACCGCCGGCGTTGCAACGATCAACGTCTCGATCCTCGGCGTCGGTTCGCACAGCATCACCGCGCACTACAACGGCGACGCGGCGAATGCGCCGAGCAATTCGTCTGTCGTCATCGAGTCGGTAACCGGACGTCCGCGCTCCGATCTCGACGGCGACGGCAAATCGGACATCGTGCTGCAGAACCAGATCACGTCATCGATCGCCGCGTGGATCATGAACGCCAACGCCATTCAGGAAGGAAAGGTCGTCGCGAATCCGATTCCGGCGTGGCGCATCGTCGCCACCGGCGACTTCGACGGCGACGGCAAAGCCGACATCCTGCTGCAGAACAACAGCACCGGCGCGATCAGCAACTGGAAGATGAACGGCGCGCTGCTCGCCTCCGGCACCGTCATCACGACCACGAGCCTGAACTGGCGCATCGTCGCGACGCGCGATTTCAACGGCGACGGCAAAGCCGACATCGTGCTGCAGAACATGGCCACCGGCGCCGTAAACCTCTGGCAGATGAACGGCTCGACGATCGTCGCCAACACGCAGCTCGGCACTTCGGCGCCCACCGGACGCGCGGTCGGCGTCGGCCACCTCGGCGGCGACGCCATCGTCTTCCAGGACACGGCCACCGGCGCAATCTCACGCTGGATCGTGAACGGCACGACGGTGACGTCGGACGTCGTGATCGGGACGCCCTCATCGATCGACATCAAAGTCACCGCGGTCGCCGACTTCAACTCGGATGGCGATGACGATCTCGCGCTGCAAAACTCGACGACGCGCACCGTGTCGTCGTGGATCCTGTCGCCGACCGGCGCGAGCGTCCTCAGCTCGGGCAACGTCGCGACACCGGTCGCGGGCTGGCTCGTCGTCGGCGCCGGTGATTACGACGCCGACGGTTACGGCGACATGCTCCTCTACAACAGCATTACGAACGTCATCGCCATGTGGCAGATGAACGGCACCACGATCGCGCGCGGCTGGAACGTCGGAACGCTGCCTGGCTGGAAACCGCTCGGCAACTAACGATCACGACATCGACGCATCAGCGGCGGCGGGGCAACCCGCCGCCGTTTCTTTTACGCGATACGCGGCGTGCGGCGCAGCGTCATCAGAATGCGGATGATCAGCGGCAGCGTCAGCGCCAGCAGTGCCCACGGGAAAAGGAACATGATCCCGAAGACCGGCGATGTCAGCGCGACGAGCGCCCAGATGAAGAGCACGACTCCGCGCCAGGTCGCGCGCTCCGGCAGGTTCCACGCCGCGATGAGCAGCACGAACCCGCCGACGATCACGCCGCACGAGACGACCTCGAGGAACCACGTTCCGACGAGAAAGCCGAAGTGCGGTTTGTCGAGCAGCACGAGCGCGACCGCAACCATCGCGATGACGACAAGGGCACAGCCGATGGCGGCGAAGCGCAGAGCAGGAGTTTTCATGAAGCCTTCAACCCGCGGCTCACGACGTCAAGTCAGCGTCTCGAGCTCAGGCGTGTCGTTGCCACCGTCGCCGGTCGCACGGCGCACGAAGTTGTCATGCAGCTGGCGCTTCACGGCGTGGACGATGAACGCGACGCGATCGTCGGTGATCGCATCAATTTCTTTGACCAGATCAGCCGGCAAACTCACCTCGACAGACATTTTGAGAGCGTAGCACAGCACGCCACGTTTGTACCCCTGCCTAATTCAGGAAGGCGGGTAGGGACTTCAAGCGCCGCGTCACTCCTCGAACGAGGGTCCCCAAAATGCACGTACTCGACTATCCGCGCACCGCGCGCGGCTGGGACGTCACGCTTCCGCTTTACCATCGCGGCCATCTGTCGCTTCGACCAGGCACCACCGTGCACATTGCGTGGGTCATGCGTGAGGGCGACGGCTCGGACGGCGGAGCGACCTCGGGCCTTCCTGAGCTTTTCGGAACGACGGTGCAGGATCACGCATGGGGCAGGGTCTATCGCATCTCTATCGATCTTTACGACGCGCCCGGCGTCTTGCACCAGGCGCTTCGTTCCGTGTCATTCCATGGCGGAAACGTCCTCCAGCTCGACAGCACCTCCACGGAAAAAGAGACGCATCACAGCGTTGAGATGATGGTCGACTTCGGCAGCCTGATACGCAGAAATCAGCCCAATCGCGATCTCGCCTCTGAAATTGAAGGACTATTACTGGCGGACTGCGCGCAGCACATCGTCGTCGACGACGACGGTAATTTCGAGATTACCGTCCGCGCCGTTTCCAGCCTCCGGCGAATGCACACGATGCGGATGCAAATCCCGGGCTTCAACGCGGTCAGCACATTGCGCGTTGAGCCGCACGGCGTCCTCCGTCTTGACGAGACCATTCAATCGTTGCTGATGGATGCCGGGATCTCGCCACCCTTTCGTTATCTCATCACCTCCGACACAGCCGATCGTGTATTCCGAGTTTCTTTCTTCCCCGCCGAGCAGCCGGTGGTCTGGTGCTCGATTCGCCACATGGATAAGAAGGGGGCGCTCGAGTCGATCACCGACGCGCTGCAGAAAAACGGCATCACAATCCTCTGTGCGCTCAACCGCGTGCAGGAGCACCTCGGACAAAACTGGTTCGAAGTCGTCCTCTCCAGTCCGAGATGGCGCTATGCCGACCTGTCGGAGGTCAATCATATCGTTCGAGGAATTCTCGAAGCACCGGACCTCAGGAAATTCAATCTGCAATCGTTCTTCGATCCCGCCAGCGCGGCTTTCGCAATGCGGCCGTCCGAGACTCCGGTCAGGGCTCATCGCGAGATGCACTTCCCGACACACAAGAACGTCGTTGACGAGTGGCTGAACGCCAAAGAGGCCGAGCTGGCGATTGTCGATAAAGAATTGAACTCGACCGACAGTCGGAACCGCGGGCGGGACGCGATCGATCGAAGACGCGCGAACGCACTACGGACCGGTACGGCCATGGTCCGGCGCGAGACCAATCGCAATCAGCGCTCGATCTTTCTCTCGCTCGAGTTTGAGCACAACGAGCCGAAGATCGAGTTCTTCGAGCGCGCCTGCAGGGACGCCGGCGTTATTCTCGACGTCGTTCGCCAGCCGAAGGACCAGAAAACGATCTGGCTCGAGGTTCTTGAACGGATGCGCCCGACTACGGACTTCGTCGCGATCTGGACACCGAGCTCCAAATGGAAAGACAGCAAGCGTCCATCGCCATGGTGCGTGTGGGAGCTTGGAATCGCAAACGCGCTTCGTCTGCCCTATTACGTCATGTGCGACAAAGAAACAGACGTTGAGGACTACACCATTATCCACGGTGGACGGTTTTATTACCCGTACGCCGACGACGTGGCATTTGCGGCGCAGGCAGACCGTATTATTAAAGAGATCGTAACCAGCTACAACACGCCCCGTGCGCTATGGTACAGCAGTGATTGAGAGGACACCTTGAGCTACGAACCAAAACCAATCGACACCGCCGACGTCACTCTGGGCACCGACGTTTCCGACCTCACCGAGCTCCTCGCGCGCAATGCTCATGAATTATGGGCATTGCAGCGATTAAAGAACGGCTGGACCTGGGGCCCGACGCGCGATGACGCCGCGAAGAAACATCCGTGCCTCGTTCCTTATGAAGAATTGCCGGATTCGGAGAAGCAGTACGACCGAAATGCTGCTGTTGGAACATTGAAAGCCATTGTGGCGCTCGGATTTCGGATTGAGAGGCTGTTATGACGGATCGCGTTGAGGAACTGAAGCTGCTGGAGCAACACCTTCTCGCGCAGGCTGCCATCAAACAGCGCGGCGGCACCTTTGACATGGATGACGCCCCGGAGGCGGACGTCCTGGCTCCCTTTCCCGAACTGCGCGAGCCATTGCAATGGCTGGGAGAAACTGTCGGAGCACAATGGCGCGCGGCCGATGCGGCCGCAATGAGCAGCCGGGAACGCCATCGCAAAGTCAGTGCAATCGCCATCATCACCAGCACCGCCGCGGTGGTCATGGCGATTTTTCAGCTGGCGGTCAAAGAGACATTTCCGGGATGGACGGCCATTCCGCGCACCATCGAAGCAATCGCCATTGCCTGCGCTCTGCTCGCAGTCTCCCTCGGCCTCCTCGTGAAATTCGACCGTAAGTGGATTGGAAAGCGCCATCTCGCCGAGCGGCTGCGCATGCTGAAGTTTCGCGCCGTCGAGCAGCTCTTTTGTCTGAGTCCCGACGCGTGGCAGGAATGGGTAACGAAAGAGCTGAAGAATCTCGAAGGAGCAGACGACTATCGCGCCGTGAAAGCCTGGGCTGACTCCGCCGATCCGTGGCCGGAAGCCACTCCGGTCATCGACCGCCTCAGTGACTCGAGCCGCCGCGCATCGATGCTTCACTATCGAATCAAGCGGCTGGAATTCCAGGCGCGATATTTTGACGAGCGACACACCCGATACGAAAAGCAGACCGCCGCATGGCGGCGACTTACACTGCCGCTTTTCCTTTACAGCGTGCTCTGCGTGCTGCTGCATTTTATTTTTGATGCGCTGCATTTCGAATCTGCCGCGATCTGGTTCGTTGCGATGGCTGCAGCGATTCCGGCCATCGGCGGCGGGATGAAAGCCTGGCTCGCCGCATTCGAGTTGCCGCGCAGCGCAAGTCTGTACGCCGCGAAACACGCGGTTCTCGTACACGCCGCCGATCTCATCGCAAAGGACGCCGGCAATCTGCAGTCGACGCAGAGTCATATGGCGCAAATCGAAAGCTCGCTCGAAGGCGAGCACCGTGAATGGATCCGGCTCTTGCGCGAAACGGAGTGGTTCGTCTGAATCCGATCAGAGTCCGGTAACGGCCATCGCAACGCCAACCGCCGCGATGAGCGCGCCCGCGGCAGCGTGTCCGAATCGGTCAAGCCACGGCGCGCGGAACACGCCGGCACCAACCAGCGCGGCAGTGGCGAGGACCACCATCGTCGCGATTGTCGCGAGTTCGTACGCGACCACGACCGCGATCACCGCCGGGCATCCTTCACCTGCGGCGGCGACGATCATCGGGATCACGGCCACACACGGATCGGCGGAGAAGAGCAGGAACAGCGACCACTCCGTCAGGCCGCGTTCGTGATGACGATGATCGTGCGCGGGACGAAAGCTGCGGTGCAATCCCCAGATCATGTAGATGACGCCGAACGCCATCAGCATCCAGGTCGCGAACGTCTCGAGGTGGCCGCCGAGCAGCTTCACGGCGCCGAGGCCGAGGAAGACGGAGAGGATGCCGAGGAGTGCGGAGACGGTGACGTGACCGAAGCCGCAGAGGATCGTGGTGCGCGCGGTGCGCAACGGCGTCCAGCCGCGCGCGCGGCCGAGCGCGGCGAACGGCATCCAGTGATCGGGCGCGGCCGTGTGCAGCGCACCGATTGTTGCCGCACCGAGAAGCAGCAGGCCGCCATTCGCGAACATGGCCGCGTACTTTACGTCAGCCGCCCACCTTCTTTAAGCAGCGCAGCAATTCCGCGACGCCCCACGCCTGCGCGATGCATCCGCGCGGCGTGTACGGCTCCTCCGCGTCGAACACTTCACTCACGCTCCCCACACACGCCTCGGTCAGATGATGTTCGAGTCCGCGCAGCAGCTCGCGCGCGCCGTCACGATCGCCGGGGTGCACCTTCAGCCACGCATCGATGAACGGTCCGATCAGCCAGCTCCAGACCGTTCCCTGGTGATACGCCGCGTCGCGCGCGCGGAGATCGCCGTCATACGTCTTCCGATATTCAGGATGCGCGCGCGACAGCGAGCGCAGACCGACCGGCGTCAGCAGCTCATCGCGCACGACGGTGACGATCCGCTCCCATCGCTCGCGCTCGAGCACCGGATGATCGAGCGAGATGCTGAAGATCTGATTCGGCCGCAGCGCCGGATCGTCGCGACCATCTTCACCGTCGACGACGTCGAAAAGATACGCGCCGTCCGCGTACCAGAAGCGCGCATTGAACGACGTGCGCACGGTCGCGGCGCGATCGCGCAACGCATCGGCGCGCGCGACGTCGCCATCCGCGCGCGTCCACTCTTCGAGCAGCAGCAGCGCGTTGTAAAAGAGCGCGTTGATCTCGACCGCTTTGCCGCGCCGCGGCGTCACCACCCAGCCGTCGACTTTCGCATCCATCCACGTCAGCTGATAACCGTCTGCGCCCTGGCGCAGCAGACCGTCGCGCGGATCGACGCCGATGCCGAAGCGCGTTCCGCGCAGATGGTTGTCGATAATGTCGTGCAGCACCGGAAGAAGTTGCTTCAGCGTCTGCTGATCGTTCGTCGCATCGACGTAGCGGCGGATCGCGTGGAAGAACCAGAGCGTCGCGTCGGCCGTGTGATAAACGCCTTCGTTCTCACCCTCCGGAAACATATTCGGGATCAGTCCGTCGCGGACGTAGCCGGCGAACATGCGGAGGATGCTGCCCGCTTCGCGATTGCGGCCGGTGGCGAGCGTCAGTCCTTCGAGACTGATCATCGTGTCGCGGCCCCAGTCGGTGAACCAGTGATAGCCGGCGATGACGGTGCGCGGCTCGTCGCCGGCGGCGCGCGCGCGGAGGACGTCGGCGCGGCGCGATTCGGGCACGATGATGAATTGATCGGCGGCGTAATTCAGCGTGGCGATCAGCGGCTGCGCGTTCTCGTCGGCAGCGCCGAGCGAGAGCAGCTGATCGCGGCGCTGATGTTCGGCGACGAACGCCTGCTCCTGCGAAAACGCGTCGAACACTTCCCACTGTTCGGTCGAGCAGACGAGCGTCACCGTCTCGCCCGGAACGAGTGCGACCTCGATCGTGCCCGGCGTCCAGAGCGCACCGGCATGTCTGTATCCGCGACTCTGCTCGATTCGATAAAACAGCTCGGGCAGCACACACGCTTTCCCATCGAGGTCGACGCCGCCACCGCGCAGCTCGATGCGCAACGATGGCAGCCCGTCCGCGGAGATCTCCAGACGCGAGCCGTTCACCCGCATCGTG
>JAOBAU010000066.1 GCA_025463165.1 Acidobacteriota bacterium
GCGGCGATGGCGCAATCGGCGTCGACGCCGGTGCGCACCTTCACGATCGGCTTTCCGCCGCAATATCGGAAAGGGGAGGTGCATCTCGACGACACCGACGTCGCCGAGCGGACGGCGCGCCATTTCGGCTGCACGCACACGCACATCACCGTCGCGCCGGACGTCGTCGATCTCCTGCCGAAACTGGTCTGGCACATGGATGAGCCGACCGCCGATCCGGCCATCATCATGGCGTACCTCGTCAACCGCGAAGCGCGCCGCGACGTCACCGTGTTGCTGTCGGGCATCGGCGGCGACGAGCTGTTCGGCGGCTACCGAAAATATCGTGCGCACTACCTCGCCGAAACGTATCGGCGTCTGCCGCGCGCGGTCCGCGAATCGATGATTCGTCCCGCCGTCGAGTCGCTGCCGTCGATGCGCGGGAGCCGCTTCAAAGGTTACGTGCGGCTGGCGAAGAAAATGGTCCGCAGCGGCTCGCTTGCGCCGGTCGATCGCTTTCTGATGGACAGCGTTTATCTGACCGATGCGATGCAGGCGGAGCTTGCGCCGTCGCTCGCGCAGCTGCCCGACTCACGTTCCGAGCACCTCGCGCATTTCGCGAAGGTGAGCGACGCCGACTTCCTCGACCGGATGATGTACGTCGACGCGAAGGCGTTCATGGTCAGTCTCAATCTCACCTACAACGACAAGATGAGCATGGCCTCGTCGGTCGAAGTGCGCGTGCCGTTTCTCGATTGGGAGCTCGCCGAATGGACGGCCGCGAACATCCCGCCGTCGATGAAACTGCGCGGCGCGACGACGAAGCACATCCTGCGCGAGGCGATGCGTCCGATGCTGCCGGCCGAAGTGCTGACGCAGAAGAAGGCCGGCTTCGGCGCGCCGGCCGACTACTGGCTCGCGAATGAATTACGCGAGATGGTCGACGATCTGCTCAGCGAGACGAACATCCGGCGGCGCGGCTTTTTCGAGCCGGCGCCGATCCGGCGAATGATCGAGGAGCAGCGCAGCGGCCGCGAAGACTGGTCGCTGCAGATCTGGCAGTTCCTCACGTTCGAGCTCTGGCTGCGCGCCTTCCTCGATTAGGCGTCAGCGCGGCCCGACCAGCTTCCAGCTCAGGTCCGTCTCGTACGCGCTGTACGTCGTGAAGCCGACCTGCCCGCCGCCGAACACCCAGATGGCATCCTGTCCGTCGGCGTAATGGCGCCAGACCAGATCGGCGACCGGATCATTCGTGAAGCTCGAGACCGCGCCGATCTGCCACGTCTGATCGGTGATGGTCGACAGCGACGTCGTCGCTTTCAGCGTGGCGGAGTTCGTGCCGGTCATGAACCAGACCACAGTCTGGCCGTTCGAGAAGTTGCGCCAGACGATGTCTTCCGCGCCATCCGAATTCGTGTCGCCGCTGCCGGCGATGTGCCACGACGTGTCCGCCACCGCATTGATGGCGACGCTCGTCGTGAGCGTCACGCCGTTCATCAGCCAGATCGAGTTCGCGCCGGTTCCGTAGTGACGCCACAGCAGGTCGGCTTTGCCATCGTGATTGAAGTCGTTCACCGACTCGATGTGCCACGCCACGTCGGTGACGGTTGGCAAATTGAGACTGCCGATCTGTGACGTGCCCGACATCGTCCAGACCGCGTTGGCGCCGGTCGCGTAGTTGCGCCAGACGAGATCCTGCTGGCCGTCGCCGTTGAAATCTCCGGCGCCTGCGATTTCCCAGTTCAGATCAGTGACTGACGGAAGCGTGACCGCTGAGATCGGCGTCACGCCGTTCATCAGCCACAGCCTGTTCGCGCCGGTGACGCTGTTGCGCCAGATGAAGTCGGGATTGCCGTCGTTATTGAAATCGCCGCGTATCGCGGCTGCCGGCGGTGGCGGTGGTGGTGCGGGGTTGACGGTGACGGTTGCGGTCGCGCTGTTCACGGTGCCGCAGCTGTTCGACACGCGCACCCAGTAGTTCGTCGTCGTCGTCGGCGTGACGGTAACGCTCGGCCCCGTCGCACCCGGAATCGGATTCGTCGTCGTGCCGCTCGTGCCGGTGTACCACTGATACGCCGGCGTTGTTCCGGTCGCGCCGACGGAAAGCGTCGTCGCCTGTCCCGCGGTGATCGTGCGCGACGTCGGCTGCGTCGTGATCGCCGGCGCCGTGCAGGTCGTTCCTCCGGTCGGCACTCCGTTGACCACCGTCCCGTTTCCGTAGACGTGATTGACGGCGTCCTTGTCCCACGGCCCGAGGTTCGCGCCGAAGTTGCCGGAGACGACGGAGTTCATGACCGCCTGATTCGACTGCGGCGTTCCCTGATCGGAGTGGCGGAAGCCGAGCGTGTGACCGAGCTCGTGCGTCACCGCTTCATCGAATGCCGACGCGGAAATCGACAGTCCCGAGCGCATCACGACGTCGCCTTCCGACGTCGAGTACCACGTCTCGTTGTCGAACGTGTGTTGTCCGTCGGCGAACCATTTCGAGTAGCCGATCGCGCCGGACGGCACGTCGGTCGATGAGTTGAAGACGATCGTGTTCTGGCCGTCCTTCACGAAGCCGGCCGTCGTCGTGCCGGCGATGCTGTAGCGGACGTTCGAGTTCGGATCGTTCGTCCATGCGGCAGCGCCGCGCACCGCCGCTCCCGCCGAGTCGTATCCCGGCTGCGAACCCGAGGTGCGGAAGCTGACGGTCTGTCCGGCGTCGAACACCGTCCAGCGAAAGTTTCCCTGCGTGTACGACGAGGCCGGCACGTGATGGTTCGGCACCATCACCAGCGTGTGTGGATTGCCCGACGTCATTGCCACGCTGGTGATCGTGGCGTGCTCGACGATGTAGTCCTCACGCGCCACCCCGCGCACGCGGTGATGCTGCCAGCGGCTGATGAAGTCGATGAACTCGCTCGCCATGCGCGCTTTCTCTTCGTGCGGTAATCCGGTCGCTTCGTCGAAGCCGAAAATCTCGCTCTTGATGTCGCGCGCGAGCAGCGTCTGTCCTTCGGCGTCCTGCACGAAATTGAACTTGCCGAGCGCCATCCCCCAGGTTTTCCAGTTGTCGTCGCCGTCGCGCTGCAGGAACATCAGGACGTGCTCGCCGGGGGTGAACGTCACGCCGCCGGAGACCGCCATCGCCGACTGCCCGACGACGCCGCCGAGCTCGCGCGTCGTGATGATCGTGCCCGCCTTGATGGTTCCCTTCAGCACCGATTCGACGTTCAGGAACGTCTTCGTGCAGATGTCGCCGTTCAGTTCATATTCTCCGTGGCCATCGCCGGCATTGGCGATGACGATGGCGTCCGCGGAGTCGATCAGCTTGCCGTCCGTCGGCACCATGTAGACGGTGGCGCGCGACGTCGCGGCATGACCGATCGACAGCGCGGCGAAGAGGGTGGCAGCGAGGAGTTTTCGTTTGGCGTTCATAGCGTTGACGAGCCTCCGGCTGCAACCGCTATGCCGCTGTTATTAGTAGAACTGCCGGGGCCGCTGTTTCTGCTACTATCCCCCTTCTTTCGAAGGATATGAGCGCGCGATGAAGCAACTCATTCAGTCGGTGAGCACCGGCGAGCTTGCGGTGCTCGACGTGCCGGCGCCGCAGGTTCGCTCATCGGGGATTCTGGTCCGGACGCGCGCCAGTCTCGTCTCCGCCGGAACCGAGCGGACGATCACCGGTTTCGCGCAGGCCAGCCTGCTGCAGAAGGCGCGCTCGCGGCCCGATCTCGTCCGCCAGACGGTCGCGAAAGCGAAGCGCGACGGCGTGCTCGATACGATCGACGCCGTTCGCAATCGTCTCGATCAGGCGATGACACTCGGCTACTCCGCGGCCGGCGAAGTGATCGCGGTCGGCAGCGACGTCTCCGAGTTCCGCGTCGGCGATCGCGTTGCCTGCGCCGGCGGCGGTCACGCCGTCCACGCGCAAATCCTTTCGGTCCCGCGCACGCTCGCCGTTCGGATCGCTGACTCCGTCACGTTCGAAGAGGCGGCGTTCTCGACGCTCGGCGCGATCGCGCTGCACGGCATTCGCCTCGCCGCTCCGCAACTCGGCGACGTCGTCGGCGTGATCGGTCTCGGGCTCCTCGGCCAATTGACGATTCAGATGTTGCGCGCCGCCGGTTGTCGCGTTGCCGGCATCGATCTGCAGGCCGATCGCGTCGCGCTTGCGCGGACGTTCGGGATTGACTGGGCCGGAACCCACGCCGATGAATTCACCTCGCAGCTCGCCGCGCTGAGCGGCGGACATGGCGCCGACGTCGTCCTCATCACCGCCGACGCCGCCAGCGATCAGCCGGTCGAGCTGGCCGGCGCCGCCGCGCGCAGCCGCGGCGTCATCGTCGCCGTCGGCAACGTCGGAACAAAATTGCCGCGCAAGGTCTACTTCGAAAAGGAGCTCGACTTCCGCATCTCGCGCTCGTACGGACCCGGCCGCTACGATCCGGAGTACGAAGAGAAAGGCCGCGACTATCCATACGCGTACGTGCGCTGGACGGAGAACCGCAACCTCGCGGCGTTCGCGGAGCTCGTCGCCGCGAAACAGGTGAAGGTCACTCCGCTCGTCTCGCATCGCTTCGACATCGACGCCGGCGAAAAAGCCTACGACCTGATTCTCGGCCGCACCGGCGAGCCATTTCTCGGCGTCGTCCTCGGCTATGAAGCGGAACCCGATCTCGCCCGCCGCATCAGCGTGACCGAGCGCGCGCCGTTTCCCGCAAGCAGCACCTCGCTCGATCGCGTCCGCGTCGGCGTCCTCGGTGCCGGTCTGTTCGCAAACGCCACGCTCCTTCCCGCGCTCGCGAAAACGGAAGGAGTCGACCTCGCCGGCATCAGCAGCAGCGGCGGTGTCACCGCGCGAACGTCGGCGAAAAAGTTCGGCTTCGCATACTGCGCTTCGAGCGCCGATGAACTGCTCACCGATCCCGCCATCAACACCGTCGCGATTCTCACGCGTCACGATCTGCACGCGCGTCAGGTGCTGGCAGCACTGCGCGCAGGCAAACAGGTCTTCGTCGAAAAGCCGCTCGGCCTGACATACGACGAGCTCGATGAGATCGACGCGACGCTGCGCATGCTGCCGTCGCCACCGATGCTCATGGTCGGCTACAACCGCCGCTTCGCGCCATTCGTCGTAGCGCTGCGCGATGCCCTGCGCGACGTGAGCGAGCCGCTGCTCCTCACCGCGCGCGTCAACGCCGGCTTCATTCCGCCGGAACACTGGACGCACGATCCGGCGCAGGGCGGCGGACGGCTGCGCGGCGAAGGTTGCCACTTCATCGATCTGCTCATTCATCTCGCCGGCGATCGCGTGCGCCGGGTCACGACGCGGCCGCTTCCCGACAACGGCCGCTATCGTCAGGACAACTTCCAGGTCACGCTCGAGTTCGAAAACGGCTCGCTCGGCACGCTCGTCTACGCCGCGAACGGCTCGCGCTCATTCGGCAAGGAAGCGTTCGAAGTTTTCGGCGGCGGACTGGCGGCGCGGCTCGACGACTATCGCTCGCTGCACATCGACCGCAACGGAAAAACGACGAAGCTGTCGTCGCATCTGCGGCTCGACAAAGGACATCGCGGCGAATGGGAAGCGATCGTCAACCACTTGACGAAATCGGCGGCGGCACCGATCGCCATCGACGAGCTCTTCCACTCCACGCGCGTCACGCTCGCGGCGTACGACAGTCTGCGCAGCGGCGAGCCGGTGGCGGTGGAGGAGCGTTGAAGGTCCTGCACGTCGTCGGCGCGCGTCCGAACTTCATGAAGGCGGCGCCGGTCCACGCGGCGCTCGCCGCGCGCGGCGTCGAGCAACTTCTCGTGCACACCGGCCAGCACTACGACGCGGCGATGTCGGACGTCTTCTTCACCGAGCTCGGACTGCCGGAGCCCGACGCGAACCTTAACGTCGGCAGCGGCTCGCACACCGTACAGACGGCGGAAGTGATGAAGCGGATCGAGCCGCTGCTCGTCGAGCAACGACCCGACTGGGTGCTCGTTTACGGCGACGTCAACTCGACGGTCGCCGCCGCGCTCGTCTGCGCGAAGCTGCGCATTCGCATCGCGCACGTCGAAGCGGGACTTCGTTCATTCGATCGCTCGATGCCGGAAGAGATCAACCGCATCGTCACCGACGCGCTCAGCGATCTGCTGCTGACGCCATCCGCCGACGGCGATGAGAACCTGCACAGCGAAGGCGTCGACGCGTCGCGGATCCATCGCGTCGGCAACGTCATGATCGACACGCTCGTCCGTCTGCTGCCGCGCGCCGAAGAGCGGTGGCCGAATCTCTCGCGCGACCTCGGCATCGACCGCTACATCCTCCTGACGCTGCACCGCCCGTCGAACGTCGACGATCCCGAAACGCTGCGGCCGATCGTCGAAACGCTCGCTGACATCAGCGCGCGCATCCCGGTGCTCTTTCCCGTTCACCCGCGAACCGCTGAAGCGCTGCGTAAGATGAACGTGCAAACGCCGCCGGCGTTCAAACTCACGGAGCCGCTCAGCTATCTCGATTTCACCGCGCTGCAGCAGCACGCAACAGCAGTGATCACGGATTCCGGCGGCGTGCAGGAAGAGACGACATTCCTCGGCGTCCCTTGTCTGACGATGCGGCCGAACACCGAGCGGCCGGTGACGATCGCCGTCGGCACGAACACGCTCATCGGCAACGACCTCGTGGCGTTGCGCGCGGCGGTCGACGACATTCTGGCCGGTCGCGGACGCCGCGGCGCGATCCCCGAATTGTGGGACGGACGCGCCGCCGAGCGGATCGCCGACGTGCTGCTGACGTCGTGATCGATCTGCGCCGCCTGCGGCTCCTCGTCGACACCGCGCGCCACCTCCCTCCCGCGCAGCAGCGCGCACGATTGCGGGCGATGGCGAAGTCGGCGCTGCGCAAAGCGACGAAGCCGCGCTTCGACTTGCCGAGCGATGTGCGCATCGCCGCGCATCGCATGCTTCCGCTTCCTCACGCATCGGCCGAGCGTCTCGCCAGCGCGCGCGCCATCGCCGAAGGAACGTTCCGCTTCCTCGGCGTCACAGCAACGTACGACGATGATCCGCGCTGGCACGATCCATCGGTCAGCCGTCTCTTCCGCTATCACCTTCATTACTTCGACTACGCGCTCGACCTCGCGCTCGCGAACGACGTCGAGACATTTAAGCGACTCGTGAAGTCGTGGCTGCGCGAGAACGCGACGATGACCGGCGACGGCTGGCATCCGTACACCGTCTCGCTGCGCATCGTGAACTGGTGTCGCGCGCTGGCTGCCTTCACGCTCGACGATGAGTTCCGCGATGAGCTTGCGCGCGCGATCTACGGCCAGACGCGCTTCCTCTTCGGGAATCTGGAATTCGACGTCCGCGGCAATCACCTCCTCGAAAACCTGCGCGCGCTGATCCGGAGCGGGATCACGTTCGAAGGAGAGGAAGCCGCGCGCTGGCTGCGCGACGGACTGCGCATGCTCGAAGCAGAAGTGGCCGAGCAGGTTCTGGCCGATGGCGGACACTTCGAACGGACGCCGTCGTATCACGTCGTCGTGCTGCGAGACCTTCTCGCGATCGCGGGATGGCTGCGCCTCAACCGCGAAATGCCGCGCTGGCTCGACGATGCGATCGCGCGGATGTTCGGGTTTCTCGACAAGATTCTCGGTCCGGGCGATCGTCTGCCGCTGTTCAAGGACTCAACGTTGATCGATGTCCCGCCACTCAGATGGCGAACGCAGCAAGCGAGCGAATTCCTGGCCGCGAGCGGCTACGCGATCATGCGCGACGACGACGTTTTCCTCATCGCCGATTTCGGCAAACCGTGTCCCGACTATCTGCCGGCACACGCGCACGCCGACATGTTTTCGTACGAGCTGACGCTCGGCGGAAAGCCGCTCATCGTCGACTCCGGCGTCTTCGAGTACGAAGCCGGCCAATGGCGTGACTGGTTCCGTTCGACGCGTGCGCACAACACGGTTGAAGTGGCGGGCGAGAATCAGTCCGAGGTTTGGGGCAGCTTCCGTGTTGCCCGACGCGCGCGGCAGCGTAATGTCATCTGGCTGAACACATCTGACGCGAGCATCATTCAGGGTGAGCACGACGGCTATACACGACTTCGGCCGGCCGCAACTCATCGCCGCACGATTGTTCATCTCCGCGGCCTCGCCATCGTCGTCATCGATGAAGTGCTCGGCGATGGCGTGACGCGCGCGGAGAGCCGCATTCATCTGCATCCTGATGCGTCGCTGTCGCCCGAACGATTACGAATAGCCGGCGCGCGCTTGTCGGAAGGGGAGGGGTGGTACTCCGAACGTTTCGGCGAGCGCGTCGCGAATCGCGTGCTCACGCTCACCGCGGAAGGCGCAATGCCGCTGCGATTCGCGTACGCTGTCGCGCTGCGCGACGGCGTCACGCTCGACACGCGCGACGATGGCAACGCCTTCATCGTCACCGTCAGCGGCGTCACGCTGCGATTGCCGCGCGGCGGCAGTCCGATCATCGAATGAACATCGCTTACTACTCGCACTACTTCGTCCCCGAGATCGGCGCTCCGTCCGCGCGCATCCACGATCTGTCGCGCGAATGGCTGCGCGCCGGCGACGCCGTGCAGGTCGTCACCTGCTTTCCCAATCATCCGACCGGCACGCTCTATCCCGGTTATCGCAAACGCTTTTACCAGCACGAACTGCTCGACGGCATCGACGTCCATCGCGTCTGGAGCTACATCACGCCGAACAAAGGCTTCGTGAAGAAGACGATCGGCCACGTCTCGTTTCATCCGTCGGCGATCGTCGCCAGCCGGCTGAAGATGAAGACGACGCCGGACGTCTTCATCGGCACCTCGCCGACGTTCTTCGCCGCGATGGCGGCCGACCACGTGGCGCGCGCGCGAAAGCGGCCGTTCGTCATGGAAGTGCGCGACCTCTGGCCGGCGCTGTTCGTCGAGCTCGGAATCCTGAAGAACAAGTACGCAATCGCCGCGCTCGAAAAGCTCGAGCTCTCGCTCTATCGCAAAGCGACGCGGGTCGTCGCGGTGACCGAAGCGTTCCGCCAGAACCTCATCGAGCGCGGCGTGCCCGAGTGGAAAGTGCGGACGATTCCGAACGGCGCCGACGTCGATTTCTGGACCGAGCGCGGCGAAGGACGCGCGCTGCGTCAGCGGCTCGGATTCGAGGGAACGTTCATCGCGCTCTACATCGGCGCGCACGGCATCTCGCAGGGACTGACGAGCGTCATCGATGCCGCGACGCGGCTGCGCGATCGCCGCGACCTCCGCTTCGTTTTCGTCGGCGAAGGAGCCGACAAAGAGAAGCTCGTCGCGCACGTCGCACGCGAAGGTCTCACCAACGTCTCGTTCTTCGAGCCGGTCGGCAAAGAAGAAGTGCGCGCGTTCTATTCGATGTCGGACGCCTGCCTCGTGCCGCTGCGCGACATCCCGCTGTTCGAGACCTTCATCCCGTCGAAGATGTTCGAGATCCTGTCGATGGAACGTCCGATCGTCGGCGCCGTGAAAGGCGAAGCCGCACGCATTCTCGAAGACTCCGGCGGCGCGGCCGTCGTTGCGCCGGAAAATGCAGCAGCGCTGGCGCACGGAATCGAGCGCCTCGCATCGCTCAGCGTCGACGAGCGCGCCGCGATGGGCGCGCGCGGGCGACAGTTCGTCATCGATCGTTTCTCGCGCCGCGCGCTCGCCACGACGTATCGCGAAGTGATGAACGAAGCGATCGCCGATTACGCGAAAGGGCGCCGGTGAAAGTTCTCCTCACCGGCGCGACCGGTTTCACCGGCTCGCATCTTCTTGCTCAGTTGCGCGAGCGTGGAATCACGCCGCGTTGTCTCGTGCGCGCGACGAGCGACGTTTCCTCACTACGCGACGTCGAGCTCGCCCACGGCGATCTCGGCGATGCCGATTCACTCGCGCGCGCACTCGATGGCGTCGACGTGCTGCTCAACACAGCTTCGATCGGATTCGGTCACGGTCCCGCTCTCGTTGCCGCCGCGAAAACAGCCGGCGTCGCGCGCGCGATCTTCATCAGCACGAGCGCGATCTTCACGTCGCTGAACGCGAAAACGAAAAGCGTGCGCATCGCCGCCGAACAGGCCATTCGCGACAGCGGTCTCCGTTACACGATCGTTCGTCCGACGATGATTTACGGCACCGAGCGCGATCGAAACATGATCCGCCTGATCCGCTTTGTGCAGCGCTGGCCGGTGATGCCGGTGATCGGCAGCGGCGAACATCTGCAGCAGCCGGTCTACGTCGATGACGTCGCCCGCGCCGTGCTCCTCGCACTCGATCATGACGTCGCGATCGGCCGCGAATACAACATCGCCGGCCGCGAGCCGCTCACGTTCAACGCGGTGATCGACACCGTTGCGCGACTTCTCGGCCGCCGCGTGCGCAAGCTGCATCTCCCCGTCGCGCCGGTCCTCGCGCCGCTGCAACTCGCCGAAAGAGTCGGTCTCAAACTCCCGGTGAAAGCCGAACAGATTCGCCGCCTCAACGAGAACAAAGCGTTCGACTACAGCGATGCCGCACGCGACCTCGGCTACGCGCCGCTGTCGTTCGAAGAAGGGATCGCGCGCGAGGTCGCCACGTCATCCTGAGCGTGAGCGAAGGATCCGGGTGGATGGGACTCGCTGCGCGCACCACCCGCCCGGATCCTTCGCTCCGCTCAGGATGACGGGGGTTCAAGCGCGCGGATCCGCGCTTTGAGCCGTTCGATCTCATCTTCGGCTGCGTAGCCGAGCTTCAGCCCGACCGGCAACCGCGGAGCGCTTCCATCCGCGAGCTCGTACTCCTCGAGCCACAGCAATCCGTCGCCGGTCTGCACGAGCAGCGCGCCATCGACGACCAGCAGGATGCGCCCGGCCACTCCGCGAAACGGCACGTCGGCAACCCGCGCACGCCAGACGATCAGCTTCTGATCGCGCGCGTACGTGTACGCGCCGGGATACGGTTTCGACGTCGTCCGGACGAGCCGCAGAATCTCATCGGCCGATCGCGACCAGTCGATCAATCCATCTTCCGCCGCCCGCTTTCCGAACCAGCTTGCAGCGCTTTCATCCTGCGGCACCGGGTTCCATTCGCCGGCCAGCAGCGACGGCAGCCAGCGATCGAGTGCGCGATCGATGGCATCGCGCACCGACTGAATCACGTCGCCCGCATACGCATCGCGCGCGACCGCGAACGGTTCCTGCACGAAGATCGCGCCGGCATCCGCTTCGTTCTCGAGCACGAAGAACGTCGCCGCGCCGTCGGTGCCGTCGTACGTCAGCCACGCCACCGGCGCGCGTCCGCGTCCCTGCGGCAGTCGCGTCGGATGAAAACCGATCGAGCCCATCGGCGGTATCGACATCAGCTCGCCATGCACGAGTTGCGAAAGCCCGACGACGAACATCAGGTCGGGCTGCCATTCGCGAACCTGCGCGACGACGGACGGTTCGTTGATCTTCACGAAATCGAGATACGGGATTCCGGCATCCTTCGCGATGCGGTCGAGCCGCGCGTAGTCGCTGACGTTTTGCGATGCCGACTCTGCCAGTCCGAGCACGCCGACGACATTCGCGCCGTGTCGCACGAGACCGGCCAGCGTGCGCTCGGAGAAGCTGACGCTTCCCGCCAAAACGATGCGCGCGGTCACGAGCGCGACTCCGCAAGCGCCGGATGGACGACGTACTTTTCTTCACCGTGCAGCAACACGCCGAACGTTCGCCCGATCAGCCGCAGGTCGAGCGCGAGCGAAAGATTGCGGACGTACATCGCGTCGTAGAACCAGCGCTCCGGCCACGTCAGCACGACGTTGCCGTGCGTTTGCGCCATGCCGCTCAGTCCCGGCCGCACGAGCAGCCGCAGCTTCGCGTTGTCGTCGAACTCGGCGAGTTGAATCGGCAGTTGCGGACGCGGTCCGATCAGCGACATTTCGCCGCGCAGCACGTTGATCAACTGCGGCAGCTCATCGAGTTTCGAGCGGCGGAGAAAGCGTCCGACCAACGTCACCTCGGACGCGCTGCCGCTGAACGCGATCGTGTCGGGCACCCGTTCTTTGTGCGTCATCGTCCGAAACTTCAGCGCCTGAAAAACGTTCGCGTGACGCCCAAGCCGCTCCTGGCGAAAGAACGCCGGCCCGGGCGACGTGAGACGAATGGCCAGCGCGATCAGCACGAGGAACGGCGCGCTGATGACGAGCGACGGAATCACGACGACGAGATCGAAGAGTCGCTTGCCGGCCAGCGCGTAGAACGTCTGCGGCATCGCTATACCGTCACGTCCCGCACCACCATGAATGCTTCCGCGAGCGCCACGCCGATCTGCGCGCCGCGTACGTGCGCGAGGTGCTTCACGTTTTCCAGGCTGCGCGAATGCGGGAACGGTTTCATCGCTCCTTCGAAGTGCGCGAGCGCCAGCAGCTTCTGCTCGAACGTCGCTTCGACGTCGAACCACGCGTTCGGCTGAAACTGCGAAACGGTTGGCAGCGCCCAGTCGGTCGACGACAGCACTTCGCACAGAAACACCTTGCGGATCATCGTCACCGCCATGTCGCTCGTGCCGCGCTGCGGGAGCATGATCGCCGCCATCGTCGCTTCATGGCAGACGCGATGATCGATGTTGAGATCGGACGGATGCATGGTGAAGATCCAGTCGGGACGGAAGCGAACGATCGCTTCCTCGATCTTCCTCACCATCTCGATGTGCGGGACGGTATTGAAGCGGATGTTCTCGAAGTCGTAGTTCGCCGACTCTTCGACGCCGACCATCGCCGCCGCTTCCGCGGCGAAGCGATTGAGGTCGGCGGGACGATTCGCGCGCGCATCGGCATTCGCGCACAGCACCACCGTATAAACATGATTCCCCTCGGCACGCAGACGGGCCAGCGTCGCGCCGCAGCCGAGGATTTCGTCGTCCGGATGGGCTACCACGGCAAGGATGTTCATCGGCGCCGGAGAATAGCGTGATCGCCGGTGATGGACAAATGACCTTCTACCGTTTTCGTTTGGAGCGCTCGGCGATCGGGCCGTAGACCGCGATCACGCGGCGATAGACCTCGTCGTGAATGGTGCCGGGCGGAATGTCTTCGATCGACGAGAACTGCGCGAAGCCGGCCGTCTCGAGCGACACCGTCGCTTCCTCGAAACGTCCGCGATCGAGCTGCGCCATGCCGAGGTTGAAATAGAGCTCGGGACGCTTGTCGTAGCGGAGGGCGTTCGTGTATTCGCGCACCGCCATCTCGCCGTCGCCGCGCGCGGACCAGTTCGAGGCCGCGAGCAGATGGACGTTCACGTTTTCGGTCTCGCACGACGTGCACTGCGACAGCAGCCGATGATTTTCGCGCGCCTCGGCGCTGCGCTGATAGTCGGGCATCCGGTCTTTGAACAGATGCGCGGTGCGCGCTTCGACCGTGCGGATGGTGATGTTGCAGACGTACGGCAGCCACGCCGTGCGATAGGCGAGGAACGCCGCAAGCGCGAGGAGGATGGCGGAGCTTGCACCGCGCACGAGCTTCATGACGGCTTCGCTCCCGCGATGATCAGCGCCGCGTAGTGCAGCGCGACGCTCATCGGTGCCGCCAGCGACAGCGGGAACTGCGCGAGTGCGACGACGGCCAGCGCGACGACGAGCGGCAGCGCGGCGATCGACGCGAACGTGCGCGGCTCGTCGCCATCGCGTTGCAGCGAGCGGCGTCCGAGCACGACCAGCGCAATGATGAAGAGCGCGTAGCCCGGCAACCCGGCGACGGCCAGTGTTTGCAGATGATCGTTATGCGCTTCGCCGAAGTTCTCGCCGAATGGCAGGAACTCGATGTGCTCGCGATTGAGCTGCACTTTGTACGGCATGTACCAGAAGCCGTAGCAGCCGGGACCGACGCCGGTCAGCGGATGATCGGCGAACATCCGCAGCGCAGCCAGCTGCGCCGGAATCCGGTAGGAAGTTGCGGCGAGATAGTGGCCGTCGCGAACGTCAGACGCCGTTCGCAGCGCTCGCGTTCGGAGCGGCGCGTACGCGAGCGCGATGATGATCGCGATCGCCGCCATGATCGCCAGTGCCCGCTTCGCGCGTCGGACCGAGAGCATCACCAGCGTTGCGCCCGCGGCGGCGAGTGCGGCGATCGCGCTGAGCGCTTCCGACGCGATGATGCCGGCGATGAGCAGCGCGGTCGCTGCGGTCCAGAGTTGCCGCGCGCGTCCACGCGACACGATCGCCAGCGCCGCGGCAACGACCGTCGGCACGAGCAGATAGACGCCGAGCTCGTTCGGAGTGCCGATCAGCCCGGCGGTGCGAAAGTGCAAATCGATGCGCGAGTCGAACGTCAGCACGTCGGACGTTCCGCTGCGCTGCAGCAGCGCGACGATCGCGTTCACCAGCGCGGGAACGATCGGAACGATGAACAGCGCGCGCCGCGGCCGTTCCGCGACGAGCAGCGTCGCGAGGAACATCACCGCGCACGAGCAGACCCAGAAAAACGAATGCGCGCTCAGCTCGCGATTCGTCGAAGCCGCCGATGCGATTGCCGTCCATGCAACGGCCGCGAATGTGACCGCAATCGCGGTTCGCTGTTCGCGCCACAAACGCCGGAACGGCACGGCGCCGTGGTACAGCGCGAAGATCGCCAGCAGCGCGGCGGCGAAAATCGCCGCCGCTTCGAACAGCGATTCCTTCGGTACGCGGAAAACATCCCAGCCCGTTTGCGACACGACGAGCGGAACAAACGTTGCTGAAATGAGCAGGACGGCGATGAGGGCCGCTTCCGTGCGGGAGCGGCGAAGCGGCGCGGCGGCCGCGTGTTCGTCGGTCATGAAGAGAGGTCGCCGCGTGCGCGTTTCGGCATCACCAGCACCGGCGTCATCGGCGCCTTCGCGCGCAACGCGGCCACGGTCGCATCCGACGTGAACTCCGGCACGAGCCGCGCGAGCAGCGCCGCGGTCCGCTCCGCCGTCATCGACGTCGCGACCTCCTGCAGCCACTGTTTCACGCGCGCCGGATCGGGCTGCGGCGCTTCGGTGATCACGATTCGCGGATGGACGGTCGGATGAATCGACTCGCCCTGCAGGCGGATCTCCTCGAACAATTTCTCGCCGGGACGCATCCCGGTGAAGACGATCTGAATCTCATCCTCGCTGTGATTCGAAAGACGAATCAGATCGCGCGCGAGGTCGACGATCTTCACCGGCTCGCCCATGTCGAGCATGAAGATTCGTCCGCCGGTGCCGAGCGTCGCCGCCTGGAGCACGAGCGACACCGCTTCCGACGTGCGGAGGAAGTAGCGCGTCACTTCGGGATGCGTGACGGTGATCGGTCCGCCGGCCGCGATCTGTTCCATGAAGAGCGGAATCACGCTGCCCGACGAGCCGATGACGTTGCCGAAGCGAACGATCGTCACCTTCATCGGACCGCGTCCGGCGACGTCCAGCAGCGCGATCTCGGCGGCGCGTTTGCTCGCGCCCATGATGCTCGACGGGTTGATCGCCTTGTCGGTCGAGATGAAGACGAAGCGCTCGACGTTGTGCTTCGCGCAAAGCTCGGCGAGCGTGCGCGTGGCGACGCAGTTGTTGCGCACGTACTCCGGCGGATTTTCTTCGCCGAGCGGGACGTGTTTGTGTGCGGCTGCGTGCAGCACGATCTCCGGCCGCTCGCGCTCGAGCAGGCCGTCGAGAATGTCGGTGTCGCAGATGTCGACGAGGTTCGACGTGATCTCGGAGCTCGCCCACGCTGCTTCGCGCCCGAGGCGTTTGCGCACTTCGTAAAGCGCATATTCGGCGCGCTCGACGAGTGCGAGGCTGGCCGGCTCGAACTGCAGGATCTGGCTCGACAGCTCGGCGCCGATGGTACCGCCGGCGCCGGTGATCAGCACGCGCTTTCCGCGGAACAGTGCGCGCACCGGATCGCCGGGAAGATCGACGCGCTGACGGCGCAACAAATCTTCAACGTTCACGGGACGAAGTTGCGTGACGTGCACTTTGCCGCTGACGAGATGATCGATGCCCGGCATCGTCTTGAACTGCAGGTCGGCAGCGGAGAGGTGATGAATGATCTCGCGAAGGCGTTTGCCCGATGCGCTCGGAATGGCGATCAGCGCTTCGGTTGCGCCAAGTTCATCGGCGAGCTCGCCGATGTCGGGAATCGGTCCATAGACTTCGATGCCGCGGATGTGTGAGCCCCATTTGGCGCGCTGATCGTCGACGAAGCCGACGACTTTCATCCCGAGCTGCGGACGATGTTCGATTTCGCGCGCGAGTGTTTCACCCGCATCGCCGGCGCCGATGATCAGTACGCGTCGCGTCGTATCGCTCGCGCTGAAAGCGTCGCCAGGACGGAGCCGATCGCGGCCGAGGCGGATGATGACGCGCGCGCCGAAAAGCGAGAGGAGCGTGAACGCCCAGTCGATCATCAGCACGCCGCGCGGCGTTTTCACGAAACGATCGTCGATGCCGAACGTCGGACCGGCGTACCAGAGCCCGAGGAGGACGGCGGCGGCGGCGGAAAGTCCGAAGACGAGGCGAACGACGTCGGCGATTCCGACATAACGCCACCAGCCGCGGTAAAAGCCGAATACGCTTCCCGCCA
Organism: Acidobacteriota bacterium; assembly: GCA_025463165.1. Classification (GTDB taxonomy): domain Bacteria; phylum Acidobacteriota; class Thermoanaerobaculia; order Gp7-AA8; family Gp7-AA8; genus JAOBAU01. Next base: position 16,511 of record JAOBAU010000066.1, read on the forward strand.
GCAGCTGAACGCCGACGACCGCGAGCACGCCCCATTTGAACTCGGGGAGATATTCAGGGGCGACGGAGAATTCGAAGCGCAGCAAATACGCGAATGCGTAGCAGGCCACGAAGACGAGCGCGTGAAAGAGAAAGAGGATGGCGACACGCGCCGCGGCGATGCGGAGAAGGAACGAATTGATGAATGACGTTTCCGGATTCTTCATTCGTCAGCGGACTCGGCGATGGAAGCAGGGCATGTTGAGAGACGTTTACCCGGGCAATCGATAATAATTTTACTTTGGTTGTGAATTCTACCCGAAAGTGAGAGTGCCGCAGTCGAACATTTCCGATGACTTTGCCTCATTTATTGCAGCACGTGAAAAAATTGGGCCGTGTCGAGCTCGCTTCGTTTGTCGCCGAGAACCTGAAGGCGCTCAACGAGCAGGAAGCGCTGGCCGTGCTCGAAAATCCTCATTGCACGACCGCCATCTGTCAGTCCATCGCCCAAACGGAACGCCTCGTCGCTTACTACTACGTGCGTCTGCGCCTGGTCGCCCATCGGCGAACTCCGCAGGCGCACGCGGCGAAATTCGTCCATTACCTCTACTGGTCCGATCTCCTGCACCTGTCGGTCGACGTTCAGGTGCCGGCGCCTGTGCGGCGCGCCATCGACAATCAGCTGCTCGTCAAGCTCACAAAGCTTTCGCTCGGCGAGCGGATCGCCGCCGCGAAGCGCTGCAGTCAGGCGCTCGTGCGCGTCCTCCTCTTCGATCCCGATCCGCGCGTCTTCGCATCGCTGCTCATCAATCAGCGCGTGCGTGAAGAAGATCTTCTGCTGCTCGCTTCGTCGACTCGCGCAACTTCCGAGCAGCTTCGGCTTCTCGGCGACGATCGAAAGTGGTCGTACCGTTACGCGATTCGAAAGGCGCTGGTGCTGAATCCGCTCACTCCGCGCGCGACCGCCGCGTCGCAGCTCCGCTTCCTGACGCCGGAGGATCTGCGATCGATCGCATCGAAGCCCGATACGTCGATTTATCTCCGGCGCTGCATCGAGCGTCTATCGACGAACGAGGCGCCGTCATAGCCGCTACAATGGCGCCTCACCATGCCTGAACCGGAATCGCCATCGGTGCCGCATTCGGAGCTCGCCTCGTTCGGCGAAGAGCTTCGTCGCGAGCGCGAGATTCGCGGCATCTCTTTGAAAGAGATTGCAGACGCGACCAAGATCAGCAAACGCTTTCTGGAAGCGATCGAGCGTAACGACCATCGCACGCTTCCGGCCCCTGTTTTCACGCGCGGATTCGTTCGCGAGTACGCGCGTTACCTCGGCCTCAACGCCGAGGACATGGTCAATCGCTACAACTTCGCGGCGGCCGGTGACGATCGAATCGAGAAGAGCATTCATCTCGATCGTCTGACGCAGCCGCCGTCGCCGACGAAGCCGGTCAAGGCGCTGAAACCGCGCGGGATTCCGCCGGCGTACGCGCGCATCGATCGCAACATCGTCGTGACCGTGCTGATCGTCATTGCGCTGGTCAGCGTCGCCGTATGGGCGATGCGCAATCGCCGCGAAGCGATCGCACACATCGACGGCACGGAAGCGCACGACACCGTCGCCGCCACGGCGACGCATCCTGTCGCGCTGACGGCCGCGCCGCCTGTTGCGGCAACGGCGAATCCGGCGACCGCCGGCACGCTGCGGCTCGTCGTCGCGCTGGACGACGATTCCTGGGTGAGTCTCGATGCGGATGGCAAGTCGGTTTACAACGATGAGATGCATCGCGGCGACAAGCGGACGTTCGAAGCGAAGGATCACTTCCGCTTCCGCACGATCGGCAACGCCGGCGGCGTCTCGCTGATCCTGAACGACGTGAAAGTGCCGTCGCTCGGCCGCGCGGGACAGGTGCTGCACGACCGCGTTTTCGATCGCACCTGGCTGGAAAAGGCGGGAGCCGCGCCGTCGAACCCATGAGTGAAATCGCCGAGACAGTCGACGACGCCACGCAGGAACTGACTGCCGCAACGGTGATCGAGCGGATTGCGGACGGCCAGTATCCGCCGGAGGTCGTCTCGACGATCGCGCGCGGATTTCTTCCGCTGTCGCAGGACGATCTCGTCGCGGTGCTCGCGTATCTCGCCGGATCGGGAAATGAAGAGTTGTCCGGCCAGGCGCGTGCCTCACTCGGAGAGCTGCCGACTCGCACCGTCCTCGGCTTCGCGCAAAATGACTCGGCCGATCCCGGCCACCTCGCGCTCCTTGCGCGCGTCACCGACGACGATCTCATCCTCGAGGCGTTGATTCGCAATCGCGCAGTTTCAGACGAGGTCGTTGCGGAGCTCGCCGCGCGTGCGGGCGCGACGCTGCAGGAAGTCATCGTCATCAATCACGCCCGCATTCTTCGCGCGCCGGAGATCCTCGACGCGCTGCTGTCGAATCCGCAGCTCACCGGCGACGCGCGTCGCCGCGTCGACGAAACGCGCGAAGAGTTCTTCGACAAACGGACGCGTGTCCAGGAGCAGCTCGAACGCGACGCGCTGGAGAACGCGGAGATCGCCGAGGCCGCCGCGATCGCCGATCTGCTCGAGAAAGCCGCGCTGGAAGAGGCGGCGGCTTCCGGTCCGTCGCCGGCGCCCGAGCTCAGCGACACCGAGCTGGAAGATCCGGAAAAAGTCTCGTTCTACACGATGGTCCTGAAGATGTCGGTCGGCAAGAAAGTGAAGCTGGCGTTCAAGACCGACAAGACCGGACGGCTGCTCCTCGTGCGCGATCGCAACCGGCTGGTCTGCTCCGCCGTCATGCGCAACCCGCGAATCACGGAGCAGGAAGTGGAGATGATCGCCGGGTTGCGCAACGTCGACGACGAGGTGCTTCGTCTGATCACGATGCGCCGCGAATGGATGGCGAAATACTCGATCGTGCAGACGCTGGCTCGTAACCCCAAGGCTCCACTGGGGGTTGTGATGCCGTTGATCAATCGATTAACCTTGCGTGACTTGAAGACCCTGAAGGATGACAAGGGAGTCAGCGAGACGATCCGCACTCTGTGCCGGAAGGCGTACCAGCTGAAGAACAAAAAAACCTGAATGAAGGTCAATTATTACGAGGTTCTCGGCGTCGAGCGCGGCGCATCGGAGCAGGAGATTCGCGACCGCTTCCGCAAGCTTGCGCGAGAGAACCATCCGGACCGTTACAACGGGTCCGACAAGGCCGATGCGGAGCGGAAGTTTCAGACGCTGACCGAGGCCGTCAACGTGTTGACGAACGTCACGCGGCGGCGGCAGCACGACAGCGAGCTCACCAGCACGACCTCGAAAGGGACGGCCGATTTCGCGCAGGTCGCGAAGGCGTATCTCGCCAAAGGCGTGAAGGCGTACAAAGAGGGCGACTTCCGCACCGCTTATGAGAATTTCGACATGGCCGTGAAGCACAACGGCCAGGACGCCAAAGCCTTCCATTACCTCGCGCTTGCCGCGGTCCGCGTGCCGTCGATGGCGCGTCAGGCCGTGCAGGCAATCGAGACCGCCGTACAGCGGGAACCTGTAAACGCCACCTATCTGAAGGACGCCGGCCTCATACTGAAGCGCGCCGGCCTCAACGCGAAAGCGGAGAGGTATCTCGACGAAGCGGCGAAATGGGACCCGAGCAACATCGAAGTGCAGAGCGCGCTGGCCGAATTGCGGCAGGGCCGGGCGGACTCCAGGGAGGCTGGAAAGGGATTTTCCCTTTTCAAGAAGAGCTGATCGGCATGCAAGTCACGGCTTTTGGTCTCACCCACGTCGGCCGGCAGCGCCAGCACAACGAGGATTCCTACCTCGTCGCGGACGAGCCGGGCCTGTTCCTCGTCGCCGACGGGATGGGAGGCCACGCCGCCGGCGAGATCGCCTCGCGCATCGCCGTCGACTCCATCTCCGAATTCATCCTGCACACGAAAGAAGACGACGGCACCTGGCCGCACGCCTACGACGAGCATTACAAGCGCTCCACCAATCGCCTGATGGCGGCGGTGCGTCTGGCGAACACGCGCGTCCTCGAAGCGATGCGCAAAGATGCGCGGCTGCGCGGCATGGGCACGACCGTCGTCGCCTGTCTTCGCGACGACGACATGATGTCGTTCGCGCACGTCGGCGATTCGCGCGCGTATCTGATTCGCGCCGGCCATCTCTCGCGCATCACCAACGATCATTCATGGGTCTTCGAACAGGTCCAGGCCGGCATGCTCACCGAAGCCGAAGCGGAGAAGCATCCGCTGCGCAACGTGATCACGCGTGCGCTTGGCGGCGCGTTGTCGGTGACGCCCGATGCGTCCGAAGTCGAGACGCGATCGGGTGACGTCTATCTCCTCTGTTCCGACGGACTCACTGGCATGGTTCCCGAAGATGAGATCCGCGACATCGTCGACAAGAACACCGACGATCTCGAGAAAGCGTGTCAGGTCCTCATCGACACGGCCAACGAGCGCGGCGGTCTCGACAACGTCACCGCGATTCTCGTGAAGACGACCTGACGTTCCCGGAGAGCCACGTGCACGTTCGCATCGACTACTGCGGAGTTTGAAACTACCTCCCGCGAGCCTCCAGTCTGGCGGCTGAGATCAAAAAGGAAATCGGCGTCGACAGCGAGATCGTGCGCGGCAGCGGCGGCATTTTCATCGTCACCGTGAACAACAAGCAGATCTTCTCGAAGCGCGATGAAGGCCGATTCCCGTCGGAGCGCGAGATCCTCGATCAGCTGAAGTCGATGGCGTAACGCGGCGTCACAGCTGCCGCTTGAACATCGCCGACAGCCGATCGGTCACTCGATGCCGCAACTCCCGTCCGTGCCACCGCTCGCGCGTCCACTCCACCGAATGCCGCTCATCCTCGAGATACGCGGCGCGCAGCTCTGACGCGACGCCGTCATCGCACATCGCGACCGTGATCTCTTCGTTGATGCGGAACGAGCGCGGATCGAAGTTCGTCGAGCCGATCGCGCACCAGATTCCGTCGACGATCATCACCTTCTGATGCAGTCCGGAGCGGACGTGCTCGAGCACGCGGATGCCGGCGTCGAGCAGCGCGCCGTAGAAGTAGTGACTGGCGTGCTGCACGATCGGGAAGTCGCTCGTCTCCGACGTCGGCAGCATGATCGAGATCGCCACGCCGCGTTTCGCCGCCTCGATGAACAGCTCGCGCGCGCGGCGGTCGGGAAGGAAGTACGGGTTCTGCAGGATGATCTCGTGCCGCGCGGCGGCGATGGCCATGTAGTAGATCCGCTGCACGGCGCTCATCGATTCGCGCGGCGACGCGAACGCAACGTGCAGCGGGATCTTTCCCGCTTTCGCCAGCCGCGGAAAGTACGCATCGCCGAGCGGCGCGACGCCGGCCGTCTTCACCCAGTTCTCGAAGAACGCCGACTGCAGATCGTTCACCGCCGGCCCTTCGATGCGCGCCGCCGTGTCGCGCCAGCCGGTCGGTTGCGCGGGCGTACCGCCCCACATGTCGGCCATGCCGTGACCGAACGTGTAGCCGATCCGACCGTCGATCACCGCGATCTTCCGGTGATCGCGTTTGTTGTACATCGCGAATTCGCGGAAGCGCGCGCGGTGATAGACGCGGAAGTCGCATCCAGCGTTGTTCAGCGTCGCCCAGACGGTCGGCGACGTTTTCTTCGAGCCGCGCTGATCGACGAGCACGCGTACTTCGATTCCGGCGCGCGCTTTCGCGGAGAGCGCGGCGGTGATCCGATCGGAGACGTTGCCGTCCTGCCAGAGAAACGTTTCGAGATGCACGTGATGCTTCGCCGTCGCGACGTCGTCGAGCAGCGCATCGAAGAAGCTGCTGTCCTGCACGACGGTGACGCGATTGCCTTCCGACACGCTGCCCCACGTCATGCCGGCCATCGATCGCATCAGCGATCGCAACTCGACGCCGGCCGGAATCGCGAAGTCGAATCCGCGCCGCCGCGAGCGTCCCCACAGCGCGTAGCCGAGGAACGCGGCGAGGAGCGCGAGGAAGATCGTTGTTGCAGTGAGCGCGGCAAGCGACATCGTGCTCAGCGTTCCAGGTCCGCGACGAGCGGCCAGTGATCGGACGGCCCGTGTCGCATGACCTTCGCCTCGACGATCTTCCATGACGGATCGACGAAGATGTAATCGAGGCATTGCCGCGTCGCGCGATGCGTCACGATCGCGTCGACGAAGCACGACATCACCAGCTCTCCTTCGTGAAAGACCTTCAGCTCGTCGCTCGTCGGACTGGTGTTGAAGTCGCCGGTGAGGATGAACGGTTTCGTCGATGACGCCGCGACGTCGGCCACCGCTTTCGCCTGCGCCAGCCGCGTCCGTGTGCCGAAGCGTCCCCACGCCGCGAGGTGCGTGACGTACGCGACCACTTCGAGCGAATCGAGTTGCACGGTCGCGGCGAGCACCGTGCGCGGTTCGCCGCTCCCAGGCAGCGGAGCGATGTGCGCCTCGGCGATCCGGCCGCGCGTCAGAATGGCGTTGCCGTACTCGCTGTCGCCTTTCACCATCGCCGGTCCGAATGCCAGACTCATCCCGGTCAGCCGCTCGAGATCGGCGGCCTGATCGTGGAAGCGCGCCTTCCACCCTTTGCGATGGACTTCCTGCACGCCGACGATATCCGGCTTCGCTTCCGCGATCACGGCTGCGATCCCTTCGATGTGGCCACCACGCAGCAAAGTTCCGTGACCTTTGATGTTGTAGGTCATCACCCGAACGGTCATCACGCGGATGAGTAAGCGAAATCGGTGCACGGTCCTGCTTTACACTTCACGCCGTGCACCCCGAGGTCGAGGAGCAAAAGCAGAAAATCAAGGAGATCCTCTACGATTGCGCGGTCGAGATCCGCGCGACGAAGGCGGCGCTCTATCTCTCCGACGGAAGCGGTCACTACGAGCTCGTGACCGAGTACGGCTTCCGTTCGACGGCCAGAGATTCACTCGACAAGAACGATCCGATCATCGATCGCTGCGGCCGCGGGCGCAACGCGTTTTTCATCAACGGCCTGACCGCTGAGCCGCGTTTTTCGGAGCGGTTGTACGAAGCGTCCAGCGAGCGTTTGCTGGCGGTGCCGATCTATTCGCGCGGCCAGCTGGTCGGCATGATCGACATGCGCGACAAGCAGGCCAAGGCGCCGTTCGAGCAGACCGACATTCCGAAAGGGCAGGGGATCGCCGCACGCATCGCGGAGCTTTTCTCGAACAAGAACGTATTCGGCCAGCGCTTCATCACGCTGTCGGAAAGCGGTGAAGCGGCATCGGCGCCGGTCGAGTTGGCGACTAACGCCGCGCCGCCACTCGCGCCGGCGACGTCGTCCACCCCGACTCCGCGGCC
>JAOBAU010000117.1 GCA_025463165.1 Acidobacteriota bacterium
AAAGGCGATGCTCACCGAATGACGTTCTCGACCGAAACCATGACGAGTGACTGGGTCGCGCACGCGGTACCCGATTTCACGGTGCAATCGTGTGTCGACGACGACTGTCCGAACGAGATCACATCGACGGGACAAACGCCGACCGTACACATCACCGCGACCGACGACAAAGGACGAACCGCAATTGACCAGATCCTCTTCAAGCGCACGACGATCTGAACGTCAGCGCGGCTACGTACTGATCGCGGCAATTGCGCTGGCGATTCTCTACTTCGGCCTGATGGAGCTGATGTTAATTGAATCGCAACGCGCGCTTCGCGAAGCGCAGCGCTTCCGCTCGAAGATCATCGCGACGACACTCGCGGAGAACGCGGCCGATCTCGCGGCGGAACAGCTGTGCACCGGCTTCAAGGCAACGATTGACTACGCGAACTCCGATGGAACAATGACCGGAACGATGGAGCGAACACCGCTCGGCGGTCCCGGGAAAGAAGGTCAGTCCTCCTTCGTCATCGACGTCACCGGCGTTTCCACCGGCGTGCCGCCCGCAACCGTGAAGTTAAAACTCGACGGTGAGGTCAGTGCATCGAATCAGGTTTTCATCAAATACGCCTACCATTCGCAGTAAAGAAAAGCGGGCCGTTCGGCCCGCTCCTCCGAAGTCGCGATTTACGTAGTACGTCGCCCGCGCATCAATCCGGCGCCGATGACCGCGGCGGCGAGGCCGCCGAGCACCATGCCGGGATTCGCGCGTGCGTAGCCGCGAGCCTTTTCGACCGAGCCTTTCACGTCGACGTTCTGGCCGAATCGCTGCAGAATGCTGCTCAGTCCGGCCGGCGTCTTCTCGATTGCAGGCGTCGACGTCTCCGGCTGATACGGATGGAACTGACTGTTGGGATTCATGTTATCGACCATCAAGCCCTCCTTGGTAACGGTTATTTGTAGTGCGAGCGAGATGCCACCATTCGGAGTAGAATCCGCCGCATGGCTGGCAATCCTCGTGAACACGTAAACGGCAAAGGCTTCTGGGATGGCGGTGCGAGCGGCCACGGCAACAACAAAGAAGCGAGCGGCCGCCCGAGCGGCTTTCCCGGATCGCGGAAGGCGAAAACGGTCGGCGTGAAAACCGATCTCGAGTTTCCGCCCGAAACGAACGAGCTCAAAACTCCCGGCAGATAAATCCAGTTCCGCGGTCACGGCGTACTTCCACCGGCTCGCTGCATGACGATGAACCAGACGGAGCAGAGCACCGGCTTACTGACCGCGGTGGCGCGAGGCGACGCGGACGCGTTCGAAGCGCTGTACGACCGCTACTCCTCGATGCTCTACGCGCTCCTGCTCCGCATCCTCGGCAACGCCGAAGATGCGCAGGAAGTGCTGCAGGAAGCGTTCGTCAAGGTGTGGACGAACGCGCAAATGTTCGACGAGCAGCGCGGCAGCGAGATCGCGTGGCTGATCTCGATCGCGCGCAGCCGCGGCATCGATCGCCTTCGTTCGCGCAAGATTCGCAATGAGCGCGAGAATGATGCCGGACGCGAAGTCTCGATCCACGTCGGCTTCACCGATAAATCGACAGGAGCGGATCATGCGATCCGTTCCGAAGAAGGAACGGCCGTTCGGGGCGCGCTTGCCGCGCTGCCGGACGCGCAGCGAGTAGCCCTGGAGCTTGCATACTTTGAAGGTTTCTCGCAGTCGGAGATCGCCGAGCGACTTGGCGAGCCGCTCGGTACCATCAAGACGCGCATGCAACTGGGGATGAAGAAGTTGAGAGAGAGCCTGCGGGCATTTCAATGACGACGCACGAGGAATTCGAATCGCTCGCCGCGCTCGACGCAGTCGGCGCCGCAACCGCCGACGAAGCTGCCGCTCTCCGGAGTCACGTCGAAGGTTGTCCGGCGTGTGCGAACGCGCAGGCGGAGCTCGCCGAAGCGGCAACGCTGCTCGCGCGCGGACTCGATCCCGTGCAGCCGCCGCCCGACGTGCGTGCGCGCGTCCTCGCGTCGATTGGTCAGCATGTTGACGATGACGACGAAGACGACAACGTCGTTCGTCCCTTCTTCAATCGCTGGTGGTGGAGCGCCGCGGCGATGCTGCTCCTCGCGTTGTGGGGCTGGCGTGAGCTCGCTGTCCGCGCGGAGCGCGAAAAGAGCGTGACCGCGGAAGCGGAGGCGAGACATTTCTCGGAAGAGAACGCGCGCCTCACCGAGCGGAACGAAAAGCTGTCGGCGCAGATCGCCGCGATCGCGGCTGCAGGAACGAAAACGATCGCGCTGACGGGACAGGCGGTCGCGCCGTCAGCGTCGGCGCGAGTGTTTCTCGAGCCGGAGCAGCGCCGCGCCATCGTCTTCTTCTCCGACATGCCGGCCAACACCGCGGATCACAGCTACCAGCTCTGGATCATTCGCGCCGATCAGCCGAAGCCGCAAAGCGCCGGAGTCTTTGATGTGACGCAAACCGGCAAGGCCTCGATCACCATCGAGAACCTGCCGGTCGCGACGGAAATCAAAGGACTCGCGGTGACGCTGGAGCCGAAAGGCGGCGCCGAACAGCCGACGAACACGAACTTCTACGTGTCCGGCGGCGTGTGATGCCATCCCGAGCGTAGCGAGGGATCCGGGCGGGTGGCGCACGATGCCTTTTCTGACCGCCCCGCCCGCGCAGATCCCTCGCTTACGCTCGGGATGACAGCTACAAACCAACCACGTTGTAGCCGCAGTCCACGTACATCACTTCACCCGTCATCGCGGACGACATCCCCGACGCGAGGAACAATCCCGCGTTACCGATCTCATCGAGCTCCACGTTCCGTCGCAGCGGCGCTTTCTCCGCGTGATGTTTGAGCATCCCGGTGAATCCCTTGATCCCGCGCGCGGCGAGCGTGTTGACCGGCCCCGCCGAGATCGCGTTCACGCGAATGTTCTGCGGGCCGAGGTTTGCGGCGAGGTAGCGGACGCAAGCTTCGAGTGAGGCTTTCGCGACACCCATCAGGTTGTAGCCTTCCACCGCTTTTTCCGCACCGTAGTAACTCATCGCGACGACGGAGCCGCCGCCGTTCTTCAACATCAGCGGAACCGCGGCACGCGTCAGGACGACGAGTGAGTACGCCGAGATGTCGTGCGCGAGCTTGAACCCTTCGCGCGACGTGTTCACGAAATCGCCCTCGAGATCTTCGCGCGGCGCGAAGGCGACGGAGTGGATGAGCGTGTCGAGCCGGCCGAATGATTCTTCGACGCCGCGAAAAACAGCGTCGACTTCCGCGTCGGAGGTGACATCGCACGGCAGGATCAGCGAGCCCGGCAGCGTCGTCGCGAGCGACTCCACCCCTTCCTTCAGCCGCTCGCCCTGATACGTGAAAGCGAGGCGCATTCCTTCGCGGGAGAGAGCCTGCGCAATCGCCCATGCGATCGAGCGTTTGTTGGCGACGCCGAAGATGATGCCGGTTTTTCCATCGAGTAATGCCATTGCCACTCCTTTGAAGCATGATATCGCGCATGAAACGACTGCTTCTTCTCGTCTTCTCCCTCTTCCTCGCCACCGCCGCGGTCGCGCAGAAGCGCGCGTTCACGATCGAAGACCTCTACCGCACCAAAGGAATCAGCGAGCTTTCGGTATCGCCTGACGGTTCGATGGTCGCGTTCACGCTGACGACTTCCGATCTGCCGCGCGGCAAACGGACGAATCGCATCTGGATCATGGATGCCGATGGACGCAACGCCCGAGCGCTGACGCAGGGCGAGAAAGATTCCGGGCCGCACTTCGCGCCTGACGGCAAGTCGATCGCGTTCGTGCGCGATGGCAATCTCTTCATCCTCCCGCTCTCCGGCGGCGGCGAAGCGAAGCAGCTCACTGACATCTCCACCGGTGTCTCCGATCCGGTTTGGTCGAGCGATGGAAAGCTGATCGCGTTTGCGAGCGACGTCTATCCCGAATGCGGAGCCGATGACGCCTGCAACAAGAAGATCGCCGATCGCTGGTCGAGCGGAAAGCTGAAAGCGCACACCGCCGACACGCTGCTCTATCGTCATTGGACCGGCTGGAAAGACGGTACGGTCACGCACACGTTCGTCGTCAACGCCGCCGACGGCAAAGCGCGCGACGTGACGCCGGGCAAATTCGATGCGCCGCCGTTCTCGCTCGGCGGTCCGCCGGCGTACGACTTCTCGCCTGACGGCACGGAGCTCGTCATCACCTCGAATCACGACGTCGAGCAGGCATCATCGACGAATGCCGATCTCTGGCTCATTTCGCTCAAAGATGAGAAGCCGGTCGCGCGCAACATCACCGCCGCGAACCACAGCTTCGACGGCTCGCCGAAGTATTCGCCGGACGGTCGCTACATCGCTTACCGCACGCAGCTGACGCCGGCGTACGAATCGGCGCTCTTCATGCTCGCGCTCTACGATCGGACCAGCGGCACATCGCGCATCCTGTCGAAGTCGTTCAACAACTGGATCGACGACTACGCGTGGAGCGCCGATTCAACCGCGCTCTATTTCGCCGGCGAGGTCGAAGGACGCAATCCGCTCTATCGACTCGACACGGCGTCGGGCGCGATCACAAAGATCCTCGATCACGCCACGATCGATTCGTTCGACGTCGCGAAGAACGGCAAAGACGCCGTCTACATCCACCGCTCTGTCGGCGAACCGTCGGAGATCTATCGCGTCGACCTTTCCGCGAAACCGACGCCGGTCCAGCTGACGCACATGAACGACGATTTCCTGCGCGAGGTCGACGTGCGACCGGCGGAGACGATGTGGGTGAACGGCGCCGACAACGTCCGCGTGCAGGTTTTCATCGTCAAACCGCACAACTTCGATCCGTCGAAAAAGTATCCGCTGATCCTCAACGTACATGGCGGGCCGCAGCAGCAGTGGGCCGATTCCTTCCGCGGCGACTGGCAGGTTTATCCAGGCGCGGGCTACGTCGTGGCGTTTGCGAATCCGCACGGCTCGACCGGCTTCGGCCAGGAGTACACGGCATCGATCTCCGGCGACTGGGGCGGAAAACCGTTCGACGATTTGATGAAGGTGACTGACGCGCTGGAGAAGCTGCCGTATGTCGATCGCGCACGCATGGGCGCGATGGGCTGGTCGTACGGCGGCTACATGATGAACTGGTTCGAAGGTCATACCGATCGCTTCAAGGCGATCGCGTCGATGATGGGCTTGTATGACCTGCGCTCCTTTTATGGCGCAACCGAGGAGCTGTGGTTTCCGGAGTGGGACCTGAAGGGACAGCCGTGGAACTCAGAGCTGTTCGAGAAGTGGTCGCCGTCGAATGCGGTGAAGAACTTCAAGACGCCGTGTCTCGTGATCACCGGCGAGCGCGATTACCGCGTGCCGTACACGCAGGGACTGCAGATGTTCACCGCGCTGCAGAAGATGAAGGTGCCATCGAAGCTGATCGTCTACTCGGACGCCGGTCACTGGCCGAGCTGGTACGAGATGGCGCTCTATTACACCGCGCACCTGGAGTGGTTCCAGAAATACCTCGGCGGCGGCGGCGCGCCATGGAGCACTGATTCATTCCTGCGCAACGCCGTCTTCGACAAAGCGACCGGAAAACGGATCGAAGAAGAGAAAGCGCCGGAGAACACGCAGGGCAAACCGGACACGAAACCGCGAGGCTGACGATGGCGAAGAAGAAAGCGACCGCGGCCTCGATCGAGAGCGACCTTCGCGAATACGCGATGCGCTACCCGGAAACTCACGAAGACTTTCCGTGGGGCGAGCGCGCGATCAAGGTCAAAGGGAAAGCGTTCATCTTCATGCGTGCGACGGAGAGCGAAATCTCGCTCTCCGTCAAACTCCCGCAGTCGCGCGACATGGCGATCGATCTTCCGTGGGCCGAGCCAACGCATTACGGGCTCGGCAAACATGGCTGGGTCACGGCGAAGCTCGATCCGAAAGACGCGCCGATTGATCTGATCAAAGCGTGGATCGATGAGAGCTTCCGCGCGGTCGCGCCGAAAACACTGCTGAAGAAGATGGACGCTAGCTGACGGCCGCGTGCGCGCCGGCGTGGCGCTCCACTTCCTCATCCATCCGGCCGGCCATCATCAGGAACAGCATCCGATAGTCGGCGATGAGCGAGTAGAACGGATGGCCGAACGTCGCGGGCTTGTTGCCTTCGACGAAGAAGTGCGCGTACCAGGCGAACGCGTAGCCGACGAGCGGGACGGCGATGAGGAACCAGAGGTTCACCGCGAAGGAGACGCCGAGCATCACGATCGCCAGTACCGAGCCGATCGCGTGCAGCAGACGGGTCCTCGCCTGTGCGTGCTGCCGGACGTAGTACGGCCAGAAATCAGCGAAAGACTTGATTTCCATGGACGGGGTGCGGCGATTCTCCCACGGAAGCGCGTGGCACTTCAATTGCTGCCGACCGGAGCCATGGCACAAGACTTTGAATCGATGCTCCGCGAGCTCTTCGGAGACTCGCTCAACAAACTGAGCGGCTTTCAGAACGATCAGATGAAGAAGGTGATGTCGAAAGTGCAGGACATCGCCCGCGAAGGTCTGAAGGACGAGCTCACCGCCATTCACACCGAGCTGAACGAGTTGCGCGAACGGGTGAAGGTGCTCGAGGAAGAGCGCGCGCGGACGGCGTCGGATTCGCTCGAAGCGTCGTTTTAGCTTCTGAAGTTAACCCTGAGCGAAGCGAAGGGTCTCTGGTCCTTCAGCTGTGTTGTTTGTTACGCGCAGCGCTCGCAGCAAACACCCAGCTGTTGGACCAGAGATGCTTCGCTGCGCTCAGCATAAACTTCAAAACGCGTAGCCGAGCGTGATGAAGTACTCGAGCGGCCGCTCGCGAATCGGATTGCCCATGTCATCGAGTCCGATGACGCGGCGATTCAGTTTGTAGCCGACGTCGAAACGCAGCGGCCCAACCGGCGAGAGATAGCGGATGCCGGTTCCTACTCCATAACGAATGTCGTTGAAGCGGATCGAATCGCGATAGACGTTCCCTGCATCGACGAACAGCGCACCGCCGACGCTGCTGAAGATCGGGAAGCGATACTCGACGTTCGCGATCATCAGCGCGTTGCCGCCGAGCGCGGCGATGCGGCCGTCCGACAGACGGATCAACGTCGCTTCGCAGTTCGGCTCATCGGGCAGACAAACAGTCCCGAGCTGATCGAGCCGGAATGCGCGATGCGACGTATCGCCGCCCGCGGTGAACCGCTCCGAGAGCGGCACGGCCAGCAGCTTGCCGGCCTCGTCGCGCGCGAGCGGCTGAATCAATCCGAAACGTCCCGACATCGCCAGCACGCTGCGACGCGTGAGCGGCAGATACCACGCGCCCTGCGCGAACTCCTTCATGAAGCCGGCCTTCGCCGCGAAGAGCGGGAACGCGTATTCGACCGACGCGCTCGTGAAGAAGCCGTGGTGCGGATCGAACGGATCGTCGCGCTTGTCCCAGAAGAACGTCGGCGTCACGCTCGAGATCTGCACGTCGACGAAGGAGCGATCGAACCCCGGCAGCAGCGCGGCGTTCGCGAGCGCGCAGAGATCGTTCGGATCGCTTGAATCAGGAACGCACTTCGAGAGACGGTATTCGTAGCGCAGCGACCAGCGCGTCTGCAGTCCCGCAACGCGCGATGCTTCGATGAACGAGCCGCGCTGACGAATGTGCACGCCGCGCCGCACGTCGTCGCTCTGGAAGAGCGTCAGCTGCACCGGGATGTCGTACTTACCGATGAACGGCTCGCGCCAGGTCAGGAACGCTTCCTCGCGATCCCTGCTGCCGACCAGTTCGATTCCGGCGTAGCGTCCCGTGCCGAACAGATTGCGATGCGCGACCGACACCGAGCCGAGCGGCGACACACCATTCTCTTTGCCGCTGATGCCTGACGAGAAGCCGACCGATCCCGCGATCGTCAGATCTTTTCCTTCTTCGACCTGCACGACGAGATTGCGATCGCCGAGCGACGTGCCGGCCTGCTCCGGTTGAATGTCGACGCGGCTGAAGATGCCGAGCCGATAGAGATTGCGCTGCGCTTCGAGGATCGCTTTGTAGCTGAACGGATCGCCCTTTTCGATTTCAGCTTTGCGCAGCACGACACTCGACTTCGTGTACGTGTTGCCGCGCACGATCACTTCATCAACTTTGATCTTCGGTCCCTCGGCGATCACATACGCGACCTTCGCCGACGTCTTGTCAGTCGACGAATCAGCGCGCGGCGCGATCTGTACCTCGGCGTTTCCGCGATCGGCGTAGAACGTCTGCAACGCGACGAGATCCTCGCGCAGCAGTTGCGGATTGAGCGGATCGCCTGCTTTCAATTGCAGCTTCGGCAGCTCACTCGCCTTCACCTGCTCGTTGCCTTCGACGTGCACGTCGGAGAGCAGCGTCTGCGGTCCTTCGACGATCGGGAACTCGACGGAAAGCGTGCCGTCAGGATGCGGAAGCGCGACCGGTGTTTCGACCGTCGCTTCGGAGAATCCCTGCAGCCGGTAGTACGACTCGAGCGCGTCGCGATCGCCGCTCAGCTGCGCGCGCGTGATGCCGGTCGGACGCCGCAGCAAACCGGAGAGGAAGTTGCGGAAGCCGCCGGTCGGCGCGACCGATACGACCTTCGCCAGCGTCTTGTCATCGACCTTCTGATTGCCGGTGAACGTGACGCTCGCAAGGCGATAGCGCTGACCCGGCACGACATGGAACGTCGTCACCCACACGCCTTCGACGAGCTTCCCTTCCGTATCGACGGCGGCGTTGAAGTAACCCTGTTGCTGATAGTGCGTGACGATGTCGTTCGCCGCGCGATCGATCACGTCTTCGCTGTAACCCTGATTGCGGCGGAACGGCAGCAGTCCGCGCAGCGAGCGTTTCGTCGCGCCGGTGACTTCAACGCGCACCTTCGGACCGACGGTCGCTTTGTAATGCAGCGCCACCGTTTTCGCGGCGGCGTCATAGACGTAGTTCTGATAGCGAACGTCGGCTTTGCGATAGTCGTCGTGGAAGAGGAAGAGACGAACGCGATCGGCGTCAGTGCGCGCCTGCGCGATGGAGAAGTGCGAACCGGGACGGTTGCGCATTTCGCCGATCAATCGATCGGGCGTGAACGGCGTGATGTCGCCTTCGAAGATGACCGACTTGATCGTCGCGCGCACGCCGGTGGTGATGTGGAAGATGACGTCGGCGCGATTGAGCTCGCGATGGAACGTCGTCTCCGGATCGACGACCGCTTCGAGATAGCCGTTGCGATTGAGGAACTGTTGCACGGCGACGGAGCTGTGATCGACGGCGCTGAGCGAAACGACGTCGCCGGTGCGAATGGTCAGCTCGCGTTCCGCGCGCGTCCGATCGGCGCCGTGCAATCCTTCGAGCTCGATCGCCGCGACGCGATAGTTGAGGAAAAGAGCGAACGTCAGCGCGGCGCCGTCGCCGTCATCGACCGCTTCGAGCCGCACGTCGCGGAAGTCGCCGGTCGCGAAGATGCTCTTGATCGACGACTGCACCGCGCGAATCGTCAGCGCCTCGCCCGGCTTCACGACGACGTACTGCGCCAGCTTGCTCGTGTCGAAACGGCCGTCGCTGCGGTAGTTGATCGTCGTGATGCGTCGTCCGTCGTACGGCACTTCGCGGCTCGGCACGTGCGGACCGGCCGGCAATTGCGCGGCGGTCGTCTGCGGATCGGGAGGAATGACGAGCGGCGTCATCGACGCCGAGGCGTTCATGGCGTTGCGGCGAGATCCGAGAGTCCAGTGACCGGCGTAGCGGCGGCGGAATCGTCCTTCAAGCCGGTACTCGTTGTGCGGCTCGTCGCGCGTGAACTGCACCGTCCATTCAGGATTGGCCTGCCACTCGATCAGCTCTTTGTTGCGCGAGTCGCGCGTGTTGTAAACGACGACGACGCGCAGCGCATCGGAGACGCGTTTCTCGAGCGTGACTTTCGGGCCGGGATCGCCGGTCGTGTCGAGATTGCCGGGGTCGAATGAGAAGACGTCGGCGAACGTAAAGAGCCGCGAGCCGATGGCGTTGACGAGGCTCTGATAGAGGATCGAGCGTCCTGCGAGCGCCGCTTCCGCGTTGCCGCCGGTGCCGGCCTGCGGCGACGTGAGCGCGCCGAACCCGAGGATCGTGAAGAGCGTGATGTCGCTGGCCGGCGGATCGGAAGTGATCGTCGGCGAAATGCGATCGAGCGTGCCGGTGATGTTGACGCTCACCTCGACCGGACCGCCTTCGACTTCGGAGAAGCCGCCGCGCACGCGGCCTTCGAACGTGACGTCGAAGTAAGGATCGATGCGGAACGGATTCTGAAAACTGATCGAGCCGCGGACGATGTGATAGTCGATGTTGTTGAAACGAACACGTCCGCCTTCGTCGAGCGTCACCGAGCCGAGGAGGATTGGATTGGCGAGCGTGCCGGTGAGATCGATGTCGGCGCTGCCGGTGACGTCGGCGAGGTTGTTGCGGACGGCGAGCGTGCCGGGCGCGCTGAGATGCAGCCGCAGTCCAACACGATCCTGCCACGACGCCGCAACGATCGGCGTCACTCCACGACGGGAGAGCACGACATTCAGCAGCGACGCCTGGAAATCGAAGTCTTTGAAGTAGACCGCGCGATCGACATTCACGTCGCCGGACAAGATGAAACGATCGCCGTCGCCGGCGAGCAGCAGGCTGAAGTTGCCCGCGACCGTGACGCCTTCGAAGTAACGAATGGCGACGTCGGTTCCCTGCAGCGTGATGCGCGCGCGCTGCGGCTTCATGCCGTCGAGCGTGACCGAGCCGCCGGCGACGATGGAGCCGCCGCCGACCTGCGCGTGCAGCGCATCGATGTCGATGCGATCGCCTTTGAAGACGAGCGTGCCGGTGAGGTGATCGATGATTTGCGGGAAGCCGGCGAAGCGAATCTGCGCGTCCTGAAACTCCGCGGTGCCGGAAAGGCGCGGCTCGGCGAGCGTGCCGTGAACGCCGCCGGCGACGATGACGTGTCCGTCGGCGCGCAGGTCGTGAATGAAGAGTTGTGCGAGCGCCGCTTCGAGCGTGCCACGCACTTCGATCTCGAGCCGTTTCGCGCCGGCGATCTCCGCGTAGCCGCTGACGGCGAGCGTCGACGGCGTGTTGGCGAGCTTCAGCTCGAAGTCATCGAAGACGACGCGGCCGTCGCGCAATCCGAGTCGCAGCGGCCGCGCCGCAACGAATGAATGCTCGGAGACTTTGAGGTTGAGCACCGGGACCGTTGCGTCGATGCGCAGCGCTTCGATCGAGCTCAGTTTTCCGCCGAGGTGCGCTTCGATGGTGAGGTTGCCGGAGGCCGGCAGTGTCGCGGTGTTCGGCGACATCAACAACAACTTCGCGATGTCGTTGACGACGATGTGTACGAGTCCGTCGAGCGTGCCGTCCGGTGCGACCGTTCCGTCGCCATCGATCGTGACGAGATTTGCGATGGAGCCTTTGACGACGAGCCGTCCGTTGCGAATCGCGAGATAGATCGTCGGCGGCGGCAGATCGGGCGGCAGCGTGAGACCGCGCAGCGTGGCTTGATTGAGCGTCGCTTCGATCACGAGCTCCGGCTGATCGAGCGTGCCGCCGCCGGTCGACGTCAGCGTGATGTTGCCGCCGAGCAATCCGGCCAGCGACGAAAGCACTTTCAGTTTCGAAAGATCGATCGACGACGATTTGATCGTGTAGCTGAATTCATTCGTGCCGAGGTCGAACTGCGCATCGCCGGTGATTGTGCCGGCGTTCGCTTTCACCGTCACGTCAGTGGCGCGCATCTTCCCCTGCGTGAAGACGATCTTTGCGGCGGCGCTCTCGACCGGCTCGCCGTAAATCGAGCCGTTCGCGATCGTGATGTCGCCCGCGCCTTCAAGTTTCGTTTTCGGACCAGCGAGATGCAGCGTGCCGGTGAGCTCGCCGGTGACCGGCAGCGTGCCGAGGTCGAAGAACGTGATGAGGTCGGCGATCGGATACGACTTCGCGACGATGTCGAGATCGAGGTCGAGATTTCCTTTGCCCGGTTTCCACGCGACGTCGCCGTTGAGACGAACCTGTGCTTTTCCCTGGTTGATCGTCAGGCCGGCGAAGTGCACGCGGCCGTTGTCGCCGGAGCCGGTGATCAGCAGCTTGCCGGTGCCGAGTCCTTTCGCGGCGAGCTTCAGATTCACCGTCGCCATCGCTTTGTCGATCGGATAGTTCACCGCGTCGACGGCAAGATCGAAGACCGGCGACGGACCGCGATCGGGGAAGCCGATGGTGCCGGTGAGGATGAGCGTTCCGTTCGCGTCTTTGAACGTGGCGCGCTCGAACGTCAGCACGCTTTTCGCGCCGTCGTATTTCAGGTCGATGTTTGAATCGCCGAGGACGATGTTGTTGTACTTCGTGTTCGCGGCGGCGATGTGCGCGACGACCTGCGGCGTTTTCAATTTGCCGACGACGCTGCCGGTGATCGTGCCGCTGCCGCCGAGTCCGAGGAGGTCGTAGTTTTTCTTGCCCGCCGACTTCGCGAAGTTGTATGCGGCACGATCGAGCTCGGAGAAATCGCTGCTCTCGATGTTGAGCAGCAGATCGGTGTTCACGTCTTCGATGCGCAGCTTGCCGCGGAAACCGATCGTCGACGCGGCGGTCTTCAACTCACCGCGGCGGAAGATGACGACGCCGTTGTCGAGCGCGAAGTCGGTCGAGCCGCCGAGCGCGATCGGATACTTCGCGTCGGAGAACGCGGTCGCGTTTTGGGCGAGCGTCGCGGTTCCTTCACCGGTGCCGGCGAGCACGCGATCTTTGTTCCAGTGATACGTGAGCCGGCCTGTCGCGCCGCCGCGCAGTCCCGTTCCTTTCACGCCCCAGTCGCTGAAAAGTTTTTCGAGCGAGATGCGGTCGTACTTCAACTCGACGTCCTGCGGATACGGCTCCGAGAAACCTGGCAGCACGTAATGCGCGGCGATGGAGCCGGCGCCGTACGACGCGCGATCGACGTCGACGATGGCGCGCTCGCCGGTGACGTTCATCCGTCCTTTCAAATTCGCGAGGTCGTAAACGTCGGCGGCGATCTTCGGCGACGACCACGCACCGGTCAGCGAGAAGTCGCCCTGCTTTCCTTTCAGATCGCCGGTCAGTGCGACGAGTCCGTCGAGCGTTTTATTGATGCGGAAGATCTCGCGCACGCGCGCGAGCGTCATGCGCGAATCGAGCTTGAGGTTGTAGACGCCATCGGCGAGCGGCGCGACGTTGCCGTTCACGAACACTTCCATGTCGCGGCCGCGCATGGCGATCGAATTCAGCGCGAGCTTGTTCGGCTCGTAGACGAACGCCCCGCGCAGATCGAGATCGAACGGAACGTAATCCTGAATGCGGACGCGGACGAGATCGCCGGTCATCACGCCGGCGTAGCGATTCTTCGCGGAGCTGACGGTCAACTCGGAACGGAGTCCGGTCGTAACGGCGGCAACGTTGTGTTTGCGATCGAGGAAATCGAGCGCGCCGCCGGTGACGTACATCTTGTCGAGCTCGAGGTGATAGATCTCGTAGCGGCTTTGCGGTCCCGATTGCCAGTGCGGAAAGTTGTGTACGAGCGTCGAGCCGGCGGGATAAATCTCGAAGAAGAGTTGCGGCCGTTCGATGTCGATGCGGCCGACTTTGATGTTGCGCGTCCAGAACGATTCGACGCCGCCGGTGATGACCAGCCGGTTGACGGTCGCGAAGTACGGATGCACGGCGCCGGGCGAATTGGCGATGCGGAGATCGGTGACGATGACTTTCTGCGGCCGCGTACGGACGATCTCCACGCTGCCGATGGTGACGTCGCGTCCGAGCCGTGCTTCGAGCGTCTTCTCGATGCGCGCTTTCACGAGGCCGGCGAACGAGGTCGAACCGACGTACCACCAGCCGAGAGCGAGGATCAGCGCGATCACGATCGCGCCGAAAATCATCAGCTTGAGGAGTGTGCCGAGGCAGCCCCACATCGGGCCGCGCCGCTGGCGCTCGCGTGCGGAGCGGTGGTGCCCTTCGACTGTCGGTTTTACTTCGTCCATCGAGCTGTACGCCCGCGCCTGCTAACGGCGAGCCAAAAGATAGAGATCGCGGAGGTTATTGCCGGTCGGCGGAATTCTAATCGCTTCCCCGGCCGCCTCCGCGACCGCAAGCGAGTTCGACCGCGCAAGTTCACGGTTTGCCCACGAGCGGTCGAGCGGCTGAATGCCGCGCAGAAGAATGCCGGCAACGCCGCTCGTGCCGTCGACGCCGTCGGAGCTGCCGAAGAGCGCATCGAAGTTCGTGTCGCCGGCGTCGAGCGCGAGGAGTGCGAAGCGGGCCGCGAGCTCGGTGCAGCGACCGCCGCGGCCGTCGCCGTGGCGGATGACGGTCGGCTCGCCGCCGGCGGCGAGGAGCTGGCCTGGTTGTAAGTCGCGGGCGGCATCGAAGAGTTGTTGCGCGGCGGTTGCGATGTCGGATTCGATCGTGATTCGCATATCAGCCGGCACCGCGGCCAGCAGCGTGTCGTTGTCCGCGATCAGTTTTACGTCCGAGCGCTCGAGGTGCTTAACGGTTTCGCTGAAGGCGCGCGGATGGATTGAAACTCGCGCGGCGATTGCGACGGCGTCCGCGATCGTCGAATTGTCCGGCAGCGTTGGTCCTGATGCGACGTCGGCGAGTGCGCCGCGCGAAACGTCGGAGTTCACGAGCGTCAACGAGCGTCCGCGCACGCGTTGCGCGAGACGGCCGCCTTTGATCGCCGAGAGATGTTTGCGCACGATGTTGATCTCGCCGATCGGCAGACCGGAGGCAACGAGCGTCGCGTTGATTGCAGCGAGCTCGCGTTCGTCGATTCCGTCGATCGAAACTTCGACGCATGCGGAGCCGCCTCCGGAGATGAGAAACAACACGTCGTCGCAGCGATCGACGAACTCGATGAGCTTTCGTCCCGCGTGGAAACTCGCGCTCGTCATGTCGGGATGACCGCCGATCGCGAGCTCCGCTTTCGTGAGCGGCAGTCCGTAGCCTTCCGGCACCGCGACGAACGCGCGCTCAATCGCAATCTCCTGTGCGACACCGTCGAGCAGTCGCGCCGCGCACTTGCCGATCGCGACGACATTGCGCGGCGCGTCGTGCGGCACGACGTTGCGCACGAGCACGTCAGGCGCACAGGCGGCGAGCGTTCGAAGGTAAAGGTCGAGCAGGTCCATGTTCGTGAACACGCTATCCTTCCACGATGCCGCGCGATCTGCCGATCTCCAATGGCAACCTGCTGATCAATTTCGATCACGACTACAACATTCGCGACGTCTACTACCCGCACGTCGGCCAGGACAATCAGACCGTCGGCGACATCTCGCACTTCGGCCTCTGGTGCGACGGCACGTTCGCGTGGATCTCCAGTCCGTTGTGGGAGAAGACGCGCGACTACGAAGACGACACGCTCGTCACGCGCGTCGTCGCGCGCGCCGAGTCGATGCAGCTGGAGATGACGCTGAGCGACACGGTCGATTTCGATCGCGATCTCTTCATCCGCCGCATCGAACTGCGCAACCTCAGCGAAGCTCCGCGATCGGTGCACATCTACACCCACTTCGATCCGCATCTCTCCGGCAACGCCATCGGCGACACGATCTTTTACGATCCGGAGTTCAACGGCCTCGTTGCGTACAAAGCGCGGCGCTACGTGCTGATGAACGGCTCGGTCGACGATCGCTTCGGCTTCAGCGGTTTCGCGATCGGCACGAAGGAACGCGACGGCTACCAGGGAACGTGGCGCGATGCGGAAGACGGCAACCTGCAACGCAACGCCATCGCCCAGGGATCGGTCGATGCGACCGGCATGCTCGAGCTGGCGCTGAAGCCGGAGTCGACGGCTACGGCGTGGATCTGGTGGGCGTTCGGCGAGTCGTATCGCGATGTCTCGGCGCTCGATGCGATGGTGCGCGAGCGCGGCGCGGAATCGTTTCTCGAACGGACGCGCAATTACTGGAAGCTGTGGGTGAAGCGCGACGCGGTGCCCGATTCGGGATCGCTGCCGGACGCGGTGCAGAAACTCTATCGGCGCTCGCTGCTGATCATCCGGACGCAGATCGACAACAGCGGCGCGGTGATCGCCGCGACCGATTCGGACATCGTGCAGTTCGGCCGCGACACGTACACGTATATGTGGCCACGCGATGGCGCCATCGTCACGGTGGCGCTGATTCAGGCCGGCTATCCCGACATCACGCGGCGCTTCTTCACCTTCTGCCAGAACCTCATCACCAGCGGCGGATTTCTGCTGCACAAGTACAACCCCGACGGCTCTGTCGGTTCGTCGTGGCATCCGTGGATGTCGGCGGATGGACGGCGCCAGCTGCCGATTCAGGAAGACGAAACCGCGCTCGTGGTCTGGGCGTTGTGGCGTCACTTCGAAACGTTTCACGACGTCGAGTTCGTCCGGCCGCTGTACAAGCCGATGGTGAAGACGATCGGCGATTTTCTGGCTCGCTATCGCGAGCCGCACACGCGGCTGCCGGCGCCGTCGTACGACCTGTGGGAGGAGCGACGCGGCATTCCGGCGTTCACGATCGGTGCGGTGTGGGGCGGGCTGATGGCGGCGTCGAAGTTCGCGCAGGCGTTCGGCGAGGAGTCGGTGGCCGAACGTTACGCAACAGCGGCCGCGGAGATTCGCGAAGCGACCGAGAAACATCTTTACGACGAGAAGCTCCAGCGCTTCGCGCGGATGGTCAACGTGTCGTCGTCGGGTGAGCTGACCGTCGACACGACGATCGATTCATCGATCGCCGGGCTCTGGCTCTTCGACATGTTCTCGCCGGACGACCCGAAGATCGTCTCAACGATGGAGCAGATCGTCGAGCGGCTGACGGTGAAGACGGAGATCGGCGGCATCGCGCGCTACGAAGACGATTACTACTTCCAGGTGTCGAAAGAGATCGCCGACGTGCCCGGCAATCCGTGGATTCTCTGCACGCTCGGCGTCGCGCAGTGGCACGCGCGCCGCGCGCAGTCGCTCGACGCGTTGCGGAAAGCGATCGCGCTGCTGGAGTGGACGGTTGCGCGCGCATTGCCGAGCGGCGTGCTGCCGGAACAGGTCGACCCGTACAGCGGCAAACCGCTTTCCGTTTCGCCGCTGACATGGAGTCACGCCGCGTACGTGCTGGCCGTGCATCAGGTGCAGGAACGGCTGACGATGCTGACGAAGAAAGCGCGTTCGGGCGTCGATCGGCGCAAACGTGGCGAGGCGGAGACGTGATGCAGCGTCCGCGGCTGCGTTCGAGGGTGTTGTTGCTGACGACCGCGTTCGGCGTCGCGCTGTTCGCGGTGGCGTTCGGGATGAGCTGGCGCGAGCGCGCCGCGCAGGAACGATGGTCGCGGTTGGTCGGAGTGGAGATGGGAGCGATCGCCGATCTCGATGAGCTGGTGCGCGCGCAGAATGCGTTTCATGCGCGGGTGAAGAGCGGCCA
>JAOBAU010000135.1 GCA_025463165.1 Acidobacteriota bacterium
GGATTTCGCTTCGTCGCTTTTTGTGAAGAATGAGGAGAGCGCGAGCCAGAGCACGCCGCCGGTGATGGCGACGTCGGCGATGTTGAAGACGCCCGTGTGCAGCGGTCCGAGCTTGAGATACGCGAAGTCGGTGACGCGTCCGCTCCAGACGACGCGATCGATGAGATTGCCGATGCCGCCGCCGACGATGAACGCGGTCGCCGCCGCATCGGAGCGCGACGTGATCCGTCCCGTAACGAGCGCGTACAGCGCTGCAATGAGCGCGATGCCGACGAGGCCGCTGAAGATGGCGGTCCGCACGCCGGGCGGCAGGTTCGCGCCGATGCTGAGAAATGCTCCTTCGTTTTCTGCACGCAGCAGCGTGAGAAAGCCGCCGAAGTATTCGCGCGGCTCCATCAGCGACGCACGCACGATCCGCTTCGACGCCTGATCGGCGGCGATGACGAACGCGATGATCGCAACGAGGATGGCGAGACGAGAGCGGCTCATTTTCGGGTCGCGAACGTTACCACAGCGTCAGCGCGCGAAGACGCCGAAGTAATGCGCGATGACGACGGCAACCGCCATCAGCAAAAGGATGATCCCTTCAACGATGACGCAGCCCGGCATCAGGTTCCCGCCCGCGACGAGCGATTGCACCCGCGCGAGATCGCCGCGCCGGACGATGAAGACGACGCCGAGGAGCGCGAACACGACGACGGCGATCCAGACCATGTGCGATGCATTGTGCGCTCATTTTGGGGGCCGCCGCTTCGGCGGCGCCAGGGCGGGCGAAGCGCCCGCCCCCACAATGAGAACGAACGTTAGTTCACCATCTCCGGTCCCCGCTCGCGATCGTTCCATGCGCGAATGCTCGACACGCTCTGGAATCCGCGCGGGAGTTTCAATCCGCGTTGTGCGCGGCGCCCGAGATACGGCTCGAGATCAGCCGGCTTCAGGTTCGTGAAACGTTTGCCGGCGGAGACGACCAGCGTTCCGCCCGCCGGAACGACCGCGACTCCGGCCACCTTCTCGGGGAAAAGCTCCGTTTTGTGCAGTTTGATCGTCTGCACGCCGCGGCCGCGGCCGAGTTGCGGCATCTCCAGCAGCGGGAAGATCAGCAGCTTGCCGCTCGTCGTCGCGGCCGCGAGCGAATCGGTTTCGTAATTCAGCACGCGCTGCGGACGGAGGACCGTCGCGCCATCCGCAACGTTCACGAGCGACTTCCCTGCTTTGCGATCGGTGATCATGTCGCCGAGCGTCGCCACGAAACCATAGCCGTCGTCGGTCGCGAGCAGATAGAGATCGGTCGGATCGCCCATCAGTACGCCGACGAACGTCGCGCCGGGCGCCGGCTGCAGCGAAGAGCTGAGCGGCTCGCCGTGACCTTTCGCCGACGGCAACTCATGCGCGGGCAGCGCATACGACCGGCCGGTCGAATCGACAAAGACCGCGAGCTGATTGCTGCGGCCTTTCGCCGCGTGCAGAAACGCATCGCCCGATTTGTACTGCAGCGCGGTCGGATCGAGATCGTGTCCCTTCCCCGCCCGCACCCATCCTTTTTCCGACAACACGACCGTCACCGGCTCGGACGGAATCAGCGCCGACGCATCGAGCGCCTTCGCCGCTTCACGCTCGACGATCGGCGAACGGCGGCGATCGCCGAACTCCTCCACGTCCTTCTCCAGCTCATCGCGAACCTGCGCACGCAAACGCGCGCGCGAGCCGAGGATTTTCTCGAGCTTCGAACGCTCCTCGGCGAGCTTCGCCTGCTCGCCGCGAATCTGCATCTCCTCGAGCCGATTCAGGAAGCGCAGCTTCAGCTCGAGGATCGATTCGGCCTGCAGCTCCGACAACGCGAAGCGCTTGATCAGCACCGGCTTCGGCTCATCCTCGGTGCGAATGATGCGGATCACTTCGTCGATGTTCAGGTACGCGGCGAGGTAACCGTCGAGGATGTGCAGCCGCGCGTTGACCTGATCGTAGCGATGCTGCAGCCGGCGCCGAACGGTCTCGATCCGGAACTCCAGCCACTCCGCGAGCAGGTCGCGAAGGTTGTACAGCTTCGGCCGTCCATCGAGGCCGATCATGTTCATGTTGATGCGATAGCTGCGCTCGAGATCGGTGGTCGCGAACAGATGCGCCATCAGCTCTTCGCGATTGGCGCGCGCGCGCGGCACGATGACGATGCGCGTCGGATTGTCGTGATCCGACTCGTCGCGCATGTCCTCGACCATCGGCAGCTTCTTCGCCGTCATCTGCGCGGCGATCTGCTGCTGCACTTTGTTGCCCGAAACCTGAAACGGCAGCTCGCTGATGACGATGTCGCCGTCTTCCTCGTCCCACTTCGCGCGCTGGCGAACGGAACCGTTGCCGGTCTTGTACATCTCGCGAATCTCGGCGGCCGGCGTGACGATCTCCGCGGCCGTCGGGAAGTCGGGACCTTTGATGTGCTTCGTGATCTGCGCGAGCGTGGCTTCAGGATTGTCGAGCAGCTCGAGACAGGCGGCGACGACTTCGCGCACGTTGTGCGACGGAATGTCCGTGGCCATACCGACGGCGATTCCCGACGCGCCGTTGAGCAACACGTGCGGCAGTCGCGACGGCAGCAGCTTCGGCTCCTTCATCGTGCCGTCGAAATTCGGACCCCAGTCGACCGTTCCCTGTTCCAGCTCACTGAGTAGCGTCTGCGCAAATCGCGCGAGCTTGGCCTCGGTGTACCGCATCGCCGCGAACGATTTCGGATCGTCGGGCGAGCCCCAGTTTCCCTGTCCTTCGATCAGTGGATAACGCATCGAGAACGGCTGCGCCATCAGCACCATCGCTTCGTAGCAGGCGCTGTCGCCGTGCGGATGGAACTTGCCGATGACGTCGCCGACCGTGCGCGCTGATTTTTTCGGCTTCGAGTTCGGCCCGAGGCCGAGCTCGGACATCGCGTAAACGATGCGGCGCTGGACCGGTTTCAAACCGTCCGCGATGTGCGGCAAGGCGCGATCGAGAATGACGTACATCGAGTAATCGAGGTACGCCTTGCGGGCAAAATCGGCGACCGGCTGGCGCTCGACTTCGTTGAACGTCGGCGGCGGCGGAGAGCTGCGTTTCGATTTCTTTGCGTCGGATTTTCTGGTGGCCATAGTCGGATGCGGGTTCGAGTGCGGGCGAAGGGTAAACCATTGCGCTCGTTTTCCGAATTACCATGGGACTTCGGCTCGCCAGACATCAGATGGAAGCATTCATACTCGGGGAACTCGCTCTACTGAGCGAAGAGGCGGCGTTGCGACGCGTCGCCGATGCGCGCAACCTCGCCCGCTTCCGTCTGCTCGTCATGGGCTTCGGAGTTGCGGTGGCCGGCGAGATCATTTACGCCTTCGCATCGCCGCGCGGAACGGCGGTCGATCGCATCCTGTCGATCACCAATCTCCTCTTCGTCATCACAGCGGCCGGGATCGCCGACGTGCTCAGTAACAGCGCGAGCAAACGGGAGCGCGTTTTCGGACCGATGTCCGCCTTCGTCGGACGCAACGTCCGCCCCTGGATCGTCGGCGCGATCGCCGTCCAGTACCTGCTCTTCATGCTCTTCGCGAGCCGCGCCGGCTGGCCGGGGTGGGCGTTCTTCTTCCCGGCGGTGACGTTCGGCTTCCGTTTCCTCGCGCCGGAGTTCGTGCTGCTGCACGGCTTCTTCGAAGCGGTGGTGATCGTGGAAGGATTGCTGGTCTGGCAGAAGCCGAGCCGCATGGCGCTGATCGGGATCTTCGTCTGTGCGTTCGGCGTGAACTGCATCGTGCTGCTGGCGAGTCTCATGTCGACGCGCCGCTTCAAACGCGATTTCGTCAGCCAGTGGCGCAGAGAACATGAGAGCGCCGTCGATCGCGCCCGCATGCGTGATGAGCTGCACTACGCGCGCGACCTGCAGCTCAGCATGCTGCCGAGCGCGCCGCCCGAGCTCTCGTGGCTCGACATCGCCGCCGTCTCGCTGCCGGCGACCGAAGTCGGCGGCGACTACTTCGATTACTTCGTGATCGGCGAGCATCGACTCGCCATCGTTTGCGGCGACGTCGCCGGTCACGGCCTCGGCAGCGGCATCGTGCTCGCCGCGCTGCGCGCCGGCTTCACGCTGCTGCGCGACTCACTGCACGATCCGGTATACGTCCTCAAACGTCTCGACGAGCTCGTGAACGAGACGAGCCGCCGGCGGATGCTCGTCTCGCTCGCCATCCTGCTGCTCGATAACGAGAAGCGTGTCGCCACGATCGCCAGCGCCGGACATCCGCCGCTGATCTTTCGCCGCGCCAACGGCGTTACCGAAGCGATCGAAATGTACTCGCCGCCGCTCGGCGTCCGCCTGCGGCAGGAGCTCGTTACGCGCGAGGTGCCGTTCGCGCCGGGCGACGCGTTCATCCTGCACACCGACGGAATCTACGAAGCCGTCAATGCCGGCGAAGACGCCTACGGATTCGAGCGGCTGACGCTGCTGGCCGCGCACACGGAAGGTGATGCCGCGAGAATGCGCGACGCGATCGTCGGCGACGTCGCCGCGTTCCGCGGAGTGGCGCCGCAGGCCGACGACATCACGGTGGTCGTGGCGAAACTGAAATGAAGCGCGTCACCATCGAAGAGCTCGCGCGCATGCCGCCGCGCGAAGCTTTGACGCGCCGTTTCGACGAGCGCAACCTGATCGCGTTCGGCCAGTACTCGATGTTCTTCTCCGGCCTGCTCGGCGCGGCGATCACGCTCGCGTTTCAGTCGAGCAGCGTGATCCGGATTGCGCCGATCGCCGGAACGCTGATCGTCACCATCATCACGGCTGCCGTCGCCGGAACGATGCTGATGCCGGACGCGATGATCCGGCGTCGTCACTTCTTCGTCCGTCCGGCGCGAGCGGCCGAGCGACACGCGTCGTGGTGGATCGTCGCCGCGCTGATCGCGCAGTTCATCCCGTCGCTGTTCATCATTCACGATCGACGCTGGGCGATCGTCGCGATCGTGATGCCGATGGCCGCGCTGCTCTTCCGTTTCCATCCACGCCAGCTCGCGCTCTTGCACGGTCTCTTCGTGGCGCTCTCGCTCGCGATGATGTTCGTGTTGCCGATCAATCCAGGCATGGCGTTGAAGCTGCCGATCGCCGTGATCGTGCTGAACGCGGCGATGTTGTTCGTCAACGCCTCGCAGACACGCGTGGCGCGCCGCCAGCTGGAGCTCGACATCGCCGCGGAGCACGCCGATGCGCGCGAACAGGTCAGGATGCGTGATGAGCTGCACAGCGCACGCGATCTGCAGCTCAGCATGCTCCCTTCGTCCGCGCCGCAGCTCGACTGGCTGGAGCTCGCGGGTGTTTCACGTCCGGCAACGGAAGTCGGCGGCGACTACTACGACTTCATCCCGCTCGACTCCGGCGTGGCGGTGATCTGCGCCGACGTCGCCGGCCACGGACTCGGCAGCGGCATCGTGCTCGCGTCGCTTCGCACAGGTCTGGCGATGGTACGCGAGCTGCTCGTCGATCCGGCGGCCGCGCTCGAACGGCTCGACGTCGCCATTCGCGCCACCGGGCGGCGGATGCTCGTCACGACGGCGATCGTGGTCGCCCAGCCGGAACCGCCGCGCATCACGATCGCGAATGCCGGCCATCCGCCGCTCATCGTGCGCCGCACGGACGGCACGATCGAGAGCGTCGAGCTCTTCGCGTTGCCGCTCGGCGTCAACGTGGCGCGCGAGATTCCGCGGCGAAGCATCTCGCTCGCGCCCGGCGATGCGTTCGTGCTTTACACAGATGGCGTGACCGAATCGCGCAACGCCGCCGGAGAGGAGTACGGTACGGATCGATTGCTCACGATCATCCGCACGAGTGATAGCAGCGCGACCGCGATGCGCGACGCGATCGTCGCCGATGTCGACCGGTTTCGCGGCGATGCCGCGCAGAGCGATGACGTCACGGTCGTCGTCGCGCTCGTGACGCGCTAACATTCGCAGCTCGGAGGTCTCCCGATGCGTTTGTACTTCGCGCTCGTTCTCTCCCTCGCCTGCGTCGCCGCCGTCGCGCAACATCCCGCGGAGCACGCGGCGCCGCCGCCAACTCTCGACGACGGCCTCAGCGATCTGCACTGGAGCGTGTCGACGTCGAACACCGACGCGCAGCGCTTCTTCGATCAGGGCATGCGTTACCTCTACGCGTTCAATCACGAGCAGGCGGTCCGCTCGTTCACGCACGCGACGGAACTCGATCCCGAGCTGGCGATCGGCTATTGGGGCGCGGCGCTGGCGCTCGGTCCGAACATCAACATGGACGTCGATCCGCCGCGCGAGCAGCAGGCGTTCGATGCCATTCACACGGCGGCCGCGCATCAGGAACATGCGTCGCAGAAAGAACGCGATCTGATCGCCGCGCTGATGAAGCGCTATTCGAAAGAGCCGACCGCGAATCTGCGGCAGCTCGCCATCGATTACAGCGATGCGATGCGCGACGTCGCGAAGAGGTACGGCGACGATGCCGACGTCGCGACGTTGTACGCGGAAAGCCTGATGGATCTGCGGCCGTGGAAGTTCTGGTCGCATGACGGGAAGGCGGCGGAGGGAACCGAGGAGATCGTGTCGACGCTGGAAGGAGTGTTGAAGAAACATCCGCGGCACATCGGCGCAAACCATTACTACATTCATGCGGTCGAAGCGTCGTCGCACCCGGAGCGGGCGCTGGCGAGCGCGAAGCGGCTGGAGACGCTCGCGCCGGCGGCCGGACATCTCGTCCACATGCCGGCCCACATCTATCAGCGCACCGGCAACTATTCGGGCGCCGCGCGCGCCAACGAGCTGGCGGCGGACGTCGATCGCGACTTCATCAAGCGCAACGGCGCCGAGAACATGTACACGGCGATGTACTACAACCACAACCTGCAGTTTGGCTCCGCGTCGAACGCGATGATCGGCCGCTACGACGCGGCGAAAACGCAGGCGGCGGAGATGGCGTCGAACGCCGCGCCGATGCTGAAGGAGATGCCGATTCTCGAAGTGATCTCCGCGGCGCCGATGCTTGTGATGGCGCGCTTCGGCCGCTGGCAGGACGTGCTGCGCGCGACGCCGGTCGATGCCGGACCGCTCTCGAGCGTCTACTCGCACTTCGCGCGCGGCGTGGCGTTCGCGCGACTCGGGAACATCAGCGGCGCGGAGTCGGAATGGAAGGCGCTCGAAGCGAAGCGCGCGGCGCTCGGCGACGAGAACGGCATCCTGCAAAACGCGCCGAAGCCGCTCGGCGAAGTGGCGTCGCGCGTGCTGGCGGGGCGGATCGCCGAAGCGCGCGGCGATCGCGACGCGGCCATCGCCGAATACACGAAAGCGGTCGATGCCGAGGATGCGTTGAACTATGACGAGCCGGCGGACTGGTTCTATCCGGCGCGGGAAACGCTCGGCGCGGCGCTGCTCCGCGGGGGACGGGCGGCCGACGCGGAGAACGTATTGCGCACCGATCTCGCGAAGAACGCGAACAATCCTCGTTCGCTCTGGCTGCTCGCACGGTCACTGCGCGCGCAGAAGAAGAATGCTGCGGCGACGACCGCTGCATTTCACAAACAGTGGCGCGGCGGCACGCTGACGATGGAGGATTTGTGAGCGATCTCGCGCGCAACAAAGCAAACACGATCGCGTTCTACGAAATGATGTTCAATCAGTGCCGGCCGGCGGAGGCGATCGAGCGCTACGCCGGCGCGGAGTACATCCAGCACAATCCGGCGGTCGCGAACGGCAAGCAGGCGTTCATCGATTACTTCGAGCGGATGGCGCGCGACTATCCGGGAAAGCACGTCGAAGTCGTTCGCGCCATCGCCGAGGGGAATTACGTCGTGCTGCATTGCCGGCAGCAGTGGCCCGGCGACGCCGACTGGGCCGGGATCGACATCTTCCGAGTCGATGACGACGGGAAGGTCGTCGAGCACTGGGACGTGCTGCAGCGCGTTCCGCCGGAGTCGGCGAACGGCAACGGAATGTTTTGATGAAGATGCTCGGCATCGTCGGCGGCACCGGTCCGGAGTCGACGATCGAGTATTCGATGAAGTGCGGCGCGTCTCGCGGATTCCGCTGCTCAGCATCATCGAAGAGACTCGCGATGTCGCGAAGCAACAGCAACGGTTCGTACACGACAGCTACATGAACGAGCTGATCGGCGGAAAGGTCGTCGCGGAAACGAAAGCCGAGCTCCTGCGCATCATCGCCCGCATGCGCGAGCGCTCGTCGATGGAAGCAATCATTCTCGGCGGCACGGAGCTGTCGCTCATCCTACGCGAAGATGATTACGACGGCGTGACGGTGCTCGACACGACACGGATTCATGTCGACGCCGCGATTCGCGAAATGCTCGCTTAGCGTTTCCGCCGTCGCAGCACGATCGCATCCCAGAACCACGCTTGCGGTGCACGCGAACGACTCAGCACCTCGACGACTTCGCAATCGGGAAAGCAGCGCTCGATCTGTTTGACCGACGAGTAGATGCGATCGACGAAATGTTCCGGCCCGTCGTATCCGCGACGCGCGGCGACGGAACGTTGCAGCGCCGGCGGCAACAGCACGAGCCCGCGAATCCCGAAATGCGGATCGGGCTTGAGCGCGTAACGCCAACGCGGCGGCGTCGTGATCAGCACGATGCCGTCATCGCGCAATACCCGCGCGATCTCGGCGCCGACCTCGCGCGGATTGCGAACGTGCTCGAGCGTCTCGAGGAACAGCACGACGTCGAACGACCGATCGTGAAACGGCAGCGTCGCGGCGTCGGCAAGCGATCGCCGAAAGGGCGTGACCGCGTACTGATGAACGCGCGCCGCCGCGGAGTTCCAGAGATACTCAACACTGAAAGGTGTGAATCGCTCACTCGCCGCGAACGCCAGCTCGATCGCGCCGTTTCCGCCGCCGACGTCGAGCACGCGCCCGCGCGCGAAGCGCGCGACGACGGAACGCCATCGCATCCCTTCCCGATACCGCTGCGCAACGAACGGCTCCGCGCCGTCCGGAAACTCCTCAGCGAGCGATCGCTGATACGCGTTCTCGAAGGACGCATCACGCGGCAGGCGATCCTCCGCCGCGTCGAGCAGAGGATGTTCGCGTCGCGGAAAGCAACGTCGAAAGACACGAGCAGCAAGTTTGCGGATCGACATGAGCAGCGGCGCCGCTCACTCTACCAGCCGCCTACTTCGGCACGACGAGCCTCAGCGTTCCGCCCGGAGCGAGCTCACCGCCGACACACGCCGGTGTCGCCGATCCCGTCGAGCAGACTTCGTAACGACCCGGCGCGAGATCGGGAATGTGCATGACCGACAGATCGCTCAACGGATCGCCGTGACCCGACATCCAGTCGGTGATGGCGCTGACCGGCACGTTCATCCCGTTTCGCGAAAGACGGAAAGGTCCGGAGACGACGAGCTCGATCACGCCGCCGATTGGTTCAAGCTCGAGCGTGATTGGTGTTGGAGTGATCGCCACGTCAAAGGTCTGCAACGTTCGTCCGGGAGCGCCAACAGTAAAGCGAGCGCGCTGCGCGCGCTGGGCAACGTAGAGAACGAAACGACCAGTGACGTCGGTGGCGGTCGACGCGACGATCTGACTGCCGACCTCGAGAGCCAGTCCGCTCACGCTCGCCCCGATCACCGGCTGTCCGCGCGAGATCACAATTCCGACAACAGCCTTTGTCGGATCGATGCGAAGCTCCACGCCTTCGCGCTTCTCCCCGTCAGCAAGCGGAATGTCGACGCCCGCACTCTTCTCTCCGGATCGACGATCCTCCGCAAGCAGATGAACCACGCCGGGCGGCAGCGCCCGCGCCGTGAACGTGCCGTC
Organism: Acidobacteriota bacterium; assembly: GCA_025463165.1. GTDB lineage: Bacteria > Acidobacteriota > Thermoanaerobaculia > Gp7-AA8 > Gp7-AA8 > JAOBAU01. Next base: position 9,790 of record JAOBAU010000135.1, read on the forward strand.
GATTTGAGTCCGCACAACAAATGATCGAGCGCCACTCCGAACGACGACGGATCCGCTGCTCGATCTCTGCCCGTCGGAGCCGACAACCCAGCCCGAAAGCTTCGTGTCAGGAAGATCGATTTCGAGCGCCTTGCCGTCATCGGGTACCGTGACCTCAGACATTGCCATCAGTGCCGGTTCGCTGCTTTCGACGTCGAGTGCCCATTTGCCGCGACGCGGCAGTGAGCCCGCAAACTTTCCTTCCGCGTTAGACGTCATCCTGACGCGCTCCACACCGGAGCGACTGCCAAACCACAGCGTTCCGGCCAGCGGCTCGCCGCCGAGTCGCAGCGTGCCTTTGACGTCGTGCGATTCGACCTGGACGCGAATGACGGCGTCGTGTTCGTCGTGTATGACGAGAGAACGGTCAGCGATTCGATCGCCGGACGCATTGAGGACTTTGAGAGAAAAAGCTCCCGGTTCCTGGCCGGGGATCTTCACCGCTCCGTCTTTGTCGACGGCGGCGCTGAACGGAGGGAACGGATCGGCGCCGGATACGAAATCGTTACTGCGCTGCCAATTGATGCGCCACGGCGTGTGAGCCGGATCCGCCGGCGGATCGACAGACACGGCGACCGTGATCGGAGGATGAAGCTCGATCGGCTTGCGAAAGACCGACTCGCTGCCGCGATAGATCTCGACCGGAGAGATGCGCGCGGTCGCGAATCCCTCGGCCCACACTTCGAGAATGTAGATACCGGCCGGCAACGGCGCGAGTTGCACGGCGCCATTTGCGTTGAATGATGCTTCAGCCACAGGAACGCTGAGCCGCGCCGAGGTCTCACCGCCAAGCGGCGTGACACTGCGAACCAGCCGCGCACGCGCCGGCGATTTCAGTTTTTTCGTTGACGCGCGATCGAGCCACGCGGTGAACGACGCGCCGCGCTTCAGGACGAAGGTGCCGAGCTCTTTCGGTTCGTTCGCCGCGACGGCAACTCCCCAGCGGTAGTGCGGAGTGATGCCTTTCTGCCGCAGTACGAGATCGACTGTCGTCGCCGGAATGCGGCACGACCAGCGGCCGTCTGCCGTGACCGGACAATCGAATGTCGTGCCGCGTGCGATCGCCGGCGGCGCGACCGGTTGCGGTGGCGATTCGACGGTCAACGTGATTGATTTCGGCAGCTCGATGTCTTTGTCACCCGCCGTCAGGCGACCCATGATGATGCCGGTGCGCCACACCGGCAATGTCTGCTGCTCGGTGACACCCGCGGCGGGAAACGTGATCGTCCGCGATGGCGACCACCATCCGTCAGTTGCGAAGCGCAGTTCCCAAACACTGCCGGCATCTTCGGTCAGCTGCGCGGCACCATTCCTCACCGCGACTTCGCGGCGCTGCGCCGGTTCGGTTGCCGATAGCAGCGTCAAGACGCCCGACTGCGTCGCCGAAGCGCTGCGCGGCTCAAGCCGGACGACGAAAGTACTATCCGCCGGCTGCGCGTTCGCAGCCGCCACGAACAAACTGGCGACAGCTGCGATCGCGAAACTCGATTTCAACCGTAGACCTCAAAGTAATAGCATCGGGTTCCGAGCCGTCTGCAGATCTGCACACCGTTATGCTCGAGCCACTGGCACTCCTCGTCCCATCCCCACGACTCATTCGGCGGGGTGTCACACCAAACGTATTCGGCCTCACCCGTGCTCACAGTGCGGCACTCCCAGCAACCTGAATCCTGAGCGAACATCGGCGCAGCGAACAACATCACAGCGACCGTCAGTGCGAATCGGATGGCGAGTTTTCTCATTCGCGCTCCTTATGGGCCGAGTTCCTGCCTGGCATCGCTACTCTATATCCTGCCTCCGCCCTTTCCGTAAGTTTTCAGTTATGCCAATTATGCGAGTCACCGAATCCACAACCACGCCGTTGCCACCCCGAACCGCGCCATCGCCCATCAGCCGCAACGTCCGACTCACCGCAAACGCGCGGAGAAACGTCGCCGGCAATCGATGACGCTGGTAGCGGCGATACATCGTCAACGTTGTCGCGGCGCTGACGAGCATGAATGCGCCGAGGGCGGCCGGGGTTGCGAAGGGAATCCAGGCGCGCGCGTAGAAAATCAGCGTGATCCAAACGGCGACGAGCGCGTCATCGTCACGAACGACCAGATCGGCGTCGCGACTGCCGCGTCGACCAGCAGCGCCTTCTCCTCCAGAGTCAGTGCGATGAGACTGCGGGCGTGATCTTCGTCGCGCCCAGCACGCAGATGACGAACAGCGCGGCGGCGACGAGGATCACCCCCCCGCTCACTCCAAAATCTCCGCCCGGTTCCCCTCTTCCATCAGCCACGTCTTTCGATCGCCGGCTCGGTTCTTTGCGAGGAGCATGTCGATCGTCGCGTCGGGATCGTTCTCCACTTCCAGCGTCAGTTGCACGAGGCGGCGCGTATCCGGCGACATCGTCGTTTCGCGGAGTTGCAGCGGATTCATTTCGCCCAGTCCTTTGAAACGCTGGATGTTCACCTTTCCTTTGATCCCCTCCGCTTCGATGCGCGCGAGGATGCCGTCGCGCTCGTGATCGTCGAGCGCGTAATAGACGTTCTTGCCGACGTCGATCCGATAGAGCGGCGGCATCGCCACATGCACGCGTCCATCCGACACGAGCTTGCGGAAATGACGAACGAACAGCGCGCAGAGCAGCGTCGCGATGTGCGCGCCGTCGGAATCGGCATCCGCGAGGATGCAGACCTTTCCATACCGCAGGCCGCTGACATTTTCCGTTCCCGGATCAACGCCGAGCGCGACGGCGATGTCGTGCACTTCCTGCGACGAGAGCACCTCGTTCGAATGCACTTCCCACGTGTTCAGGATCTTGCCGCGCAGCGGCATGATCGCCTGAAAGTCGCGGTCGCGCGCCTGCTTCGCCGAACC
>JAOBAU010000143.1 GCA_025463165.1 Acidobacteriota bacterium
CGCCGCGCTACATCGAGCTGCGCGATTCGATCTTCGCGGAGATCGGACTCGCGCATCAGGTCTGACGCGATGCGCAAAATCGTTCTGCCGCTCGTCACCGCCGCCGTGCTGCTCGTCGCATGGCACTACGCGGTGCGTCTGAGCGGAACGAAAATCTTCCCAAGCCCGCTCGCGGTCGGGAAGGCGATCCTGACGCTCGCGGAGAAGAGTCTGCTCTGGCACTACATCGCCGACTCGCTCTTTCGCGTGGCCTGCGGTTACCTGCTCGCCGTCATCCTCGGCGTCCCGGCCGGCATTCTGCTCGGCTGGTATCCGCCGCTGGCGCGCGCATTCAATCCGCTCATTCAGATGATGCGGCCGATCTCGCCGCTGGCGTGGATGCCGCTCGCGGTGATCTGGTTCGGCGTCAGCAACCTCGCGCCGATCTTCCTGATTTTTCTCGCGTCGTTTTTCCCGATCGTCGTCGCCGCGATGAACGGCGTGCGCGACGTGCCTCCGGTCTTTCTCCAGGCCGGACGCAACTTCGGCCTCACGCCGGCGCAGCAGATGCGGCGCATCGTTTTTCCGGCCGTGCTGCCGCGCATTCTCGTCGGACTGCGCATCGCCTTCGGTGTCGCGTGGCTCGTGCTCGTCGCGGCGGAAATGATCGCCGTCGATTCGGGACTCGGATACCTGATCATCGACGCGCGCAACGCCGGCAAACGCTACGACCTCGTCGTCGCCGGTATGCTGCTCATCGGCGTCATCGGACTATTACTGGACTTCGTCATCCGCCGCACCGAACGCTTCAAGTGGGTGCGGTGGGGTTTCAAAGAATCCTGAAAGGAGGTGTCATGAAAGCTATGCGCAAGCTCCTCGCGTACACGTTCGCCTGGATCGCCGCGATCACGGCAGGTCATCTGTACCTGAACGTGAACTGGGCGGTACTGATGAACGATCGGCTGCCGCTCTCGAAGCGGAAGCTGAACGTTGCGTACATCCCCGTGACGTGACACCTCGCGTGCCCGGTTACCGACTACATCTCCGCCTACTCGCAGTCCGGACAGATTTTCATTCCGCGCCTCTTTCAGGGATTTCCTGAGATCAAAGAAGCGCTGATGTCCAACAAGATGCAGGCGGCGTTCATGGTCGCGCCGATGGCCATCGCCCTGCGTGCTCAGGGCGTTCCGGTGAAGATCGTCTATCTCGGGCATCGCTACGGATCGGCCGTAGTCGTGCAGAAGGACGGGCCGGTGAAGAAATTCACCGACCTCAGGGGACGTGTCGTCGCCGTTCCGAGCCGTTTTTCGGACGAGCGGCTGATTCTGTTCCGCGCCATGAAGATCAACGGCATGAACCCGTCGGAGATCCATCTAGTCGAGATGGCGCCGCCCGACGTTGCCGGCGCGCTCGCCGCCGGAGCGATTGACGCGTTCTCGATGGGCGAGCCGTTCCCGTCGCAGTCAGAAATGTCGGGTCGCGGACGCGTCCTCTTTCACGCGCGTGAGTACTGGCCCGATTTCATGTCATGCGTGCTCGTCGTGCGGCAGGACGTCATCGATCATCGTCCCGAAGCGGTGCAGGTTCTCGTCGACGGCATCGCGCGTTCCGGGTTGTGGCTGGAAGAGAAAGAACGCCGCCGCGCGCATCGGACGCAGGCCGCCGATTTCGTCGGACGCTATTACTACCGGCAGGATCCGAAGCTGCTTCGCTGGGCGCTGCTGAAGCCGGAAGATCGCGTCAAGTACGAGCCGCTCTCGCCGCGCAAGGCCGACTTCGAGATCGTCACGAAGCTGATGCGCGAGACCGGTGTGCTCGATCGCGAGATCGCGTTCGAAGAGTACGTCGACATTCGCTTCGCCGAAGGTGCGGCAGGACAGAAACCGTGGAAGTACGAGGCGGGTTGGGCGAAAGCGCAATGACGTTTCGCATCGATGCGGAGCGCGTGTCCATCCGCCCGTGGGAAGCCGCCGATCGTCCGACGTTTCGCGCGCTCGTTGACGACATTCGTGTCACGCGCTATCTCGGACGCGGCGCCGTCTGGAGCGACGAGCACGTCGATGAGTTTTTCGCGCGCCAGCAGCGCCATCTCGAGAACGTCGGCTTCTGTATGGGCGCGATCGTGCGAAAGGAAGATGATCGCGTGATCGGCCTGGCCGGATTGCAGCCGCTGCGCAAAGGGAATGACGTCGAGAGCGGATGGTGGCTTGCGCCCGATGTGTGGGGACACGGTTACGCGGCGGAGGCGGGCGGTGCCGCGGTCGCGTACGGATTAAACGTGTTGAAGCTGCCGCGCGTCGTCGCCATCGCGCATCCCGACAACGAGCCGTCGCTGGTCGTGATGCGGAAGATCGGGATGTCGTTCGTCGGTCGCTTTACGGGAGAGGAGCTCGGAATCTTCGTCCAGCATCCCGAGGTCGTCATGTACGCGCTGTCATCCCGCCCGGGATGACAGCTCCGCGCGCAGCCGCTCGAACTCCTCCAGTCCCATCTCTTCCGCGCGCACACCTTCGCCGAGTCCCGCCGCCGCGATTGCGGCGACCGCCTGCTCGCGCGGCCAGTTGGTCAGGTTGTTGACCAGTTTCTTGCGGCGCATCCGGAACGAGAGCGAGATCAGCTCGATCAACTCTTCCGACGCGAACGGCTTTCGATCCGGCTCGAGCACCACGACCGCGCTGCGCACTTTCGGCGGCGGATAGAACGACTTCGGCTCGAGCGTCATCAGCACTTTCGCTTTTGCGAAGAGCTGCACGTAAAGCGTCAGGTAGCCATACGCCTCATCGCGCGGCTTCGCGGCGATCCGTTCGGCCACTTCCTTTTGCAGCATGAACACCGCGCGCTGCCACTGCTCCGACGCGACGACGCGGCGCAGGATCGGCGTGCCGACGTTGTAGGGGAGATTGCCGACCGCGCGCCACGGCCGATCGGGGAGCGGCACGTCGAGCGCGTCGGCGTTCACGATGCGGTCGCCGAAGCGCTCCTGCAGTTGCGCGGCAAGCTCCGGATCGATCTCGATGGCCATGAAGTCATCGGCGACGGCGGCGAGCTTTTCGGTGAGAACCCCTTCGCCCGGCCCGATCTCCACGACGAGCTCGCCAGGACGCGGCTCGACCGCTTCGACGATCCGGTCGACCGCACCGCGATTGCGGAGGAAGTTCTGTCCCCATTTCTTTTTCGGCATCGGCGCCCGCGAACTTTATCCTTGTCGGCGATGGAACCACACGAAACCATGCAACGTCTGCGCGCGGAGGTGTCGCGCGTCGTCGTCGGTCAGGACACGATCGTCGAGCGGCTGCTCATCGCGCTGCTCATCCGCGGGCACGTTCTCGTCGAAGGACTGCCCGGCCTCGCCAAAACGCTCCTCGTCAAAACGCTCGCCTCCGCGATCGATGCGACGTTCAAGCGCATTCAGTTCACGCCCGACCTGCTGCCGGCCGACATCACCGGCACGCTGATCTTCGATCCGGCCGGACGCGGCTTCAACGCGCGCTTCGGTCCGATCTTCGCGAACCTCGTGCTCGCTGACGAGATCAACCGCGCACCGGCCAAGGTGCAGTCGGCGCTGCTCGAGGCGATGCAGGAACGGCAGGTGACGATCGGCGATACGTCGTATCCGCTGCCCGATCCTTTCGTCGTCATCGCCACGCAGAATCCGATCGAGCACGAGGGAACGTACGCGCTGCCGGAAGCGCAGGTCGATCGCTTCGTGATGAAGCTGCGCGTCGACTATCCGGCCGCCGAGGAAGAAGTGAAGATTCTCGGGAGGTACCTCGATCCGACTGCCGGTCCGGTGAGCGTTTCGCGCGTCATCGCGCTGAGCGACATTCACGAGACGGCGAAGCTCGCCGCCGCGGTCCACGTCGACGAGCGAATCGCGCGCTACATCGTGTCGATCGTCGGCGCGACGCGGAAACCGTCCGAGCACCGACTGCCGTCGCTCGCGCCGCACATCGCATTCGGCGCAAGCCCGCGTGCGACGCTCGCGCTGGCGCACGTTTCGAAAGCACACGCGTTCCTGCGCGGACGAACGTTCGTGATTCCGGAGGATGTGAAAGCGATCGCGCACGACGTCCTGCGCCATCGCCTCGTGCTCAGCTACGAAGCGGCCGCGGAGAACATGTCCGCGGACCGGATCATCGATCAAATACTTGGGACGGTACCCGTCCCTTAGTGCTGAGTGCTGAGTGCAGAGTGCTGAGTAAAGGCGGCGACGCGGAGAGACTC
>JAOBAU010000158.1 GCA_025463165.1 Acidobacteriota bacterium
CGAACGACGCCGAGTTTCGTGATGACCTCGTCGTAGCTCGTGAGCAGCGTGCGAACTTCTTTCGCGATGTGCTCGCCGTTGACGTCGTCCTGGATCAGCTCCGGCACGATCCGCTCGCCGGCAACGATGTTGACGAGACTGAAGTGCGGGACTTTCACGAGCCGCCGCGCGAGAAAATACGTAGCGGGTGAAAGGCGATACATCACCACGACCGGCGTGCCGAGGATGGCCGATTCGAGCGTGGCGGTGCCGGACGATGAGAGAGCGATATCGGCAGCGGCCAGCGCTTCGCCGCGATCGTGCGCGACGATCGGCACGAACGTTCCCGACGCGGTCATGTGCGTCAGCAGTTCCGCCGACGTGATCGTCGGCGCCTGAATGACGAATGCGTCGACCGGACGCGTTCGCGAAAGCGCGGCGACCGCATCGAGCATCGGCGGCAGCAGCGACGACACTTCGCCGCGACGCGAGCCCGGCATCAGCGCGATGCGCAGCGGCGTGTCATCGGACGGATTCGATTTCACGCGACGCTCGATATGCGCGAGCTCGTCAACGAGCGGATGGCCGACATACGTCACCGGCACGTCATGGTCGCGATAGAAATCAGCTTCGAACGGAAAGATGACGAGCATCCGCGCGACGTTCTCCGCGATCTGCTTCACGCGTCCGCGACGCCACGCCCAAACCTGCGGCGAGATGTAATAGATGACGGGGATGCCGAGCGCACGGCATTTCTTCGCGACGCGCAGATTGAAGTCGGGATAGTCGACGAGCAGCACGGCGTCGGGACGCTCCTGTTCGATGCGCGCGATCAGCTCGTCGAAGATGCGGCGAAACATCCGTAGATGACGGAGCACGTTGAAGAGGCCGACGATCCCCATCTCTTTCGCGTGGTGGAGCAGCGTCATCCCTTCGGCCGCGAGCAGATCGCCGCCGATGCCGAAAAGCTCGAGCATCGGATCGAGCTTCTTCAACTCCTGCACGACCTCGGATGCGTGGAGATCGCCGGAAGCTTCGCCGGCGACGATGGCGAGCTTCATCGCACGCTCATCGCAGCGGGAACGGATACATCAGCCACGCGAGCGCGATTCCGCCGAAGAAGAGCGAGCAGAAGATGATCGCGAACATCTTCACCTGCTCGCGTTTCTCGCTGCGCCACAGCAGCGCGAAGTAGACGCCGGCGCAGACCGCGTAGATGAACATCAGCACGATGTGATTGCGGAGCATTACTCTTTCCGACCTTCGGCAATGTCGAACACGTCGACGATCAACAGCAGATTCATCAGCCCGGCGGTCAGCGCGAATGCGGTGCCGTACTCGAACGTCATCGAGCGGTAATCGCCGGCGATCGAGTATCCGAACAGCGGCACGTGGCCGAGCGCGCGCGTGACGAGGTAGAGCACGCCGCTTCCCATCGAACCGAGCGCGGCGAGTCCGGCCAGCGCTCCCGGATCGTCGGTCGTGTAAAGGCGGCCGTCGAGTCCGAGACCGGTGATGAAGAGGAAGACGATGATGATGAAGAACGTGGCGGCGCGGCCGCGGCGTCCGAGGTAGAGATGCCCGGCGCCCGGCACGAGCAACGTGAACAGCATGGCAGTGATGGTGCGGCGATTCACGATTGGAAGAGTTCCTTGCGGATGTTTTTGAAGTGCGGCACGAGCTTGTCGAACGTCACGTCGAGCTCCTCGGGAACGAGGCGCGTACGCGCGGTCACGGTCATGAAATTGGAATCGCCGCTCCAGCGGGGAACGACGTGCATGTGGTAGTGATCGGCCACTCCGGCGCCGGCGATCTGTCCGAAGTTCATGCCGACGTTGAAGCCGTCGGGATGATACACGTCGGAGAGGATGCGCTGAGACTCGGCGGTCAAGCCGATCAACGCGCGCAGCGAATCGTCGGTGCTGTCGAAGAGCCGCGCTTCATGCGCGCGCGGCGCGATCATCAGATGCCCGTTCGTGTACGGATAGCGGTTGAGCATCACGAGAGCGAGATCGTTACGGAAGAGCGTGTGCGTCTCGCGCGCGTTCTCGGTGGTGAAGGCGACGCAGAAAATACAGGGCTGCGGCGCGGCGGACTTCGGAGCGGTCAAGTAGGGATACCTCCAGGGAGTGAACAGAACTTCCACGTCACTCCGCCGCGTCCCCGGTAACCGTCTCGCTCTCCACCACGCCCTCGCCGAGCGCTTTGTTGATCAGCTCTTTCAGTTCTTTGCCCGGCTTGAAGTACGGAATCTTCTTCGATGGAACTTCGACCTTCTCACCGGTCTTCGGATTGCGTCCGGTACGCGACTTGCGGCTGCGCAGCCGGAAGCTGCCGAATCCGCGCAGCTCGATTTTCTGTCCGGTGCGAAGCGAGTCGACGATCGAGTCGAAGACGATGTTGACGATCGTCTCCGCCTGTTTCTTCGTCAGTTGAACCACACGGGCCACCTCGTCGACGAGCTCGGCCTTCGTCATCACGCCGGCTTTGGCGATGTCGTTCAGATCGTTGTCCGACTGGTGGTCCAATGTTTCCTCCTCGGTCATGACTCTTTACTGGCGTCGATCCACGATGCCGGAGGGACGGCAGCGCCGGCGGAGGCTGACCGCGCACGCGCTGCCCTCACCGGCATTTCGACGGGATCACAAAGGAACATGTTTCGATCAGCTCGGCGGCGTCTCATCCGGCGGTGCCGGCGTGCCTTCGTCCGCGCTTTCGCTCGCGGCGCTCTCGGAATGTTCTGCGGACGTCTCCGAATGCGCGGCTGCGCCTCCGGCACCGGCATGCTGTTCGCGCTCGGCGTCGCTCAACGGCTCGACGTCGCGAGTGGTCAGCCCGATCTTCTTGTCGGTCCAGTCGATCTTGATGATGCGCGCGCGAACCGGCTCGCCGAGGTGAAAGACCTTGTCGAGCTTTACCTTCATGTCGCGATTGATCTCGGAGACATGCGCGAGACCTTCAACGCCTTCCGCGAGCCGGATGAAGAGACCGAAGTCGGTGATCTTCGCGACGTGACCGATCAGCTCTTCGCCGACCTGATGCGACTTCGCGAAGTTGTCCCATTCGTTCGGCAGGAACTCTTTGATCGACAGCGACAGGCGCTGGTTCTCGCCGTCGACATTGATGACGCGCGCGGTGACGGTGTCGCCCTTCTTCAGCACTTCGTTCGGATGCTTGAGGCGGCGGTTCCACGACATGTCGGAGATGTGAATCAGTCCGTCGATCCCTTCTTCGACTTCGACGAAGGCGCCGAAGTCGGTGAGGTTGCGGACCTTGCCGGTGATCGTGGCGTTGACCGGATAGCGCTCGGCGATCGTTTCCCACGGGTTCTGCTCGAGCGCTTTGAGCGAGAGCGAGATGCGGCGGTTCTGCACGTTGACGTCGGAGACGACCGCTTCGACATGCGTGCCGATCGAGAGCAGCTTCGACGGGTTGCGCACCTTGCGCGTCCACGACATTTCGGAAACGTGAATGAGTCCTTCGACTCCTTCTTCGAGCTCGACGAACGCGCCGTAATCGGTGAGCGAAACGACTTTGCCGGAGACCTTCGTGCCGAGCGGATAGCGCTCGACGACGTCGACCCACGGATCCTGCGATTTCTGTTTGTAGCCGAGCGATACGCGTTCGGCCGCCGGATCGAATTTCAGCACGATGACTTCGATCTCATCGCCGACGTTGAAGTATTCGCTGGGATGATTGACGCGGCCCCAGGAAATGTCGGTGATGTGCAGCAAACCATCGACGCCGCCGAGGTCGACGAAGACGCCGTAGTCGGTGATGTTCTTGACGACGCCGTGCGTCAGCTTCCCTTCTTCAAGACGCGCGAACGTGTCTTTCTTTGCGGAAGCTTGTTCGACTTCGACAATTGCACGACGCGAAAGAACGATGTTGTTCCGCTTCTTGTCGAACGAGACGATCTTGAACTTGTACTCGTGGCCTTTCAGCGCGTCGAGATTCTTGACCGGCTTCGTATCGATGAGCGATCCGGGAAGGAACGCCTTCACTCCGCCGACATCGACCGCGAGGCCGCCTTTGACGCGGTCGACGACGCGGCCGGTGATGGCCTGATCGTCTTTGAAGGCCGCTTCGATGCGATCCCAGATCAGCATGCGCTGCGCTTTTTCGCGCGACAGCAGCACGTAACCGTTTGTGCTTTCGAGACGTTCGACGTAAACCTCGACTTCGTCTCCGACTTTGACCTGGACTTCACCGTTCCACGAAGTGACCTCGGTGATCGGCAGGAGTCCTTCCGATTTATAGCCGATGTCGACGACCGCTTCCGCCGGTCCCACCTTCAGGATCTTGCCGCGGACGATGTCGCCCTCGGCAAAGTTGGACATCTTCTTCTCGTACATGTCGAGAAGCTGGTCCATCCCGAGACCTTCGAGGTCGGCGGCGTCCCCGTCACGGAGCCTGGAGTTGTTCTTTTTCGGATCGTCGCTCGACACCATGAATCGGGGGACCTCCCTGGAATCCCGGCAGTCTGCCTGGGGCTCTTGTTCGCGCTAAATTGTTGATACGCGTCGAAATGGGGAGTGTAAGGGCCGCGATTGCGGCGAGTCAAGGCAAGCCAGCAGAGCCGCTGCCGGAGCGTCCGCTGACATGTCCGGCGATGGCGTCGACAACTTCCTCGATTGACCGGTCCGACGTGTCGATGACGGTGTAGCTGTCGTCGAAGGAGAGCGGCGAATCGGCGCGCGTCGAATCCTGCGTGTCGCGCTGAATCGTCTCCGCCAGAACCTGCTGCAGATCGGTGGCCGTTCCTTTCGCCAGCAGCTCCCGGTAGCGGCGCTGGGCGCGCACTTCGGGTCGGGCTGTCAGAAAAAACTTGTGCGGCGTTTCGGGGAAAACTTTGGTTCCGATGTCGCGGCCTTCGAGCACGCCGCCCTTTCGTCGTCCCATCGCCTGCTGCAAACGGACGAGCACGCGGCGAACGGCAGGAACCGCGGAGACATGACTGGCAGCCATGCTCATCTCCGGTGTGCGGATGAAATTGGTGACGTCTTCTCCATCCAGTAGAACGCGAGGGCGGTCGCCCGGAGTGAAATCGATCGTGGCCGCGGAGGCAAGCGCGTCGAGCTTCGGTTCATCATCGAGCGCAACGCCGGCGCGCATCGCCGCGAGTGCGATGGCGCGGTACATCGCGCCGGTATCGATGTGCGGTAGATGCAACGCGCTGGCGACGAGCCGGCTGGCGGTGGTCTTGCCGACGCCGGACGGTCCGTCGATGGCGACGATGAGCGGCTCCTGCGGCGTCGCGCTCATCGGATGCGATCAGCCGCGGCGTGCGGAGCGCGCGGTACGAGCGGCAGGTTTCCGCGCCGCCGGTTTGCGTGCCGGCTTGTCGGACGACGTACGGCGCGGCGCGGCTTTTTTCGAGGACGCAGCTTTCGCTTTCGCGCTACCGGCCGGTTTCTTGCGAGATGAAGGAGTGACCGGCGCGCGCCGCGGCTGGCGCGGTTTCGGGATCGCCTTCGGCTTCAGCTCTTTCATCGATGCGAGCTGCTTCACTTCCTGCTTCGTCAACTCGCGCCAGACGCCGGGCGTCAGCTTCGGATCGGAGAGCGGTCCGATGGCGACGCGGCGAAGTTTCGAGACCGGATGTCCGACCGCCTGGAACATCTTGCGGATCTGATGCGTGCGCCCTTCGCGCAACTTCACTTCGAACCAGCTGTTCCCTTCGTCTTCATTGCGGCCGGTGGTTTTCAGCCGCTCGATCTCGCACGGCAGCGTGCGCTTGCCTTCGATGGTGATGCCGCGGCGGAGCTTGTCGATCATCCGCTCTTCCGGCACGCCGCGCACTTTCACGTGATAGGTCTTCACCGAGCCGTGCGTCGGATGCGAGACCTTGAAGGCGAGCTCGCCGTCGTTCGTCAGCAGCACGAGACCTTCGCTGTGATAGTCGAGGCGACCGACCGGATAGATGCGCTCGCGAATGCCGCGCACGAGATCGATGACGGTGCGGCGACCCTGCGGATCTTCGACCGTCGTCATCACTTCTTTGGGTTTGTAGAGAAGGATGTAGCGATGCTCTTCGGCGCTGGAGATGAGCTTGCCGTCGACCTTGATGTGATCGCGCTCGGCGTTCGCCTTC
>JAOBAU010000260.1 GCA_025463165.1 Acidobacteriota bacterium
ATTCTCGCCGGCGCCGAACGACATCTGCCCGAAATAGACCTGCGTCGACCACGGCGAGGCGGGATTCGTATCGACGAGACGTCCGGGACCGTTGCCGCCATCGCCCGCGATGGCGATCGGACCGCCGATGAGCGAATCGTTCGTCACAGGCTGTCCGTAAGCGAGATCGCCGCCGGTAATTTGCGACGTATATTCGCCATTTTGCACGAACGAGACACCGTGCGTGCCGAACATGTTCCATTCGCACGGAACGCGCGGACCGGAAGGGCTGTCGACGTCATCGGCGACGAGCGTGATCGCCCACGGCCGGAACGTCTCCGTGAAATTCTCCGGCGTGATCTGGTGCGTGGCGAGGAACTCCCAGTTCAACGCGGCATTCGTCGGATCGTAGGTCGGAAATTGCGACCAGTCGTTGTTATTGAACGTGCAGGGATCCCATTCCATGAATCCCTTGAAATAGATTCGGGGAAACGAGAGAACGCTCATCGCCGATCCTTCCTCAGTGCGGCAGCGCCGCGGCCAGCTGCATCATCGATTGTTCATCGGCCTGGGTGATTTCCCCTTCGTGCATCCACGCGATGCCGACCACCGCGCGGACGGAACCGTCATCATTTAATACCGGCAGCGCGATCGCCGCCTGTGCGCCGACCGCTTTCGCTCCCGGCTTGATCGTGCCGCTCTGGTCCGTCTGGAGATTGCACGTTTGCACCGGCGTCTTCTTTACCTGCGCGACGCCGGCCATCCCTTTTCCATGCGCCACGCGCGACACGATCGCCACGACCTGCGGCGGAATGTTGTGCGAGGCGGTCAGGTAGAGATCTTCATCGCGCTGCACGTGAACGGTGCCGGCGCTGCCGCCGAGCCGCGCAATGAGCGCTTCGAGCCACTGCTGTTGATCCAGCTCCGGCATCGTCGTCGATTACGGAGGACAGCCCTGCGCGATCCACTCCTTGAACGTGGCGATGTCCTGCCCGCTGATCGGCGGGCCGTAATTCGCGGGCGGCATGCGCGGAAAATCAGGATCGGCGCTGATGAACGTATCGATCAGCGTGGCGTTTTGTTTGACCTGATCGTAATCGCGCAGGTCGAAGCGCCAGATCATCGCCGCATAGAACGGCGCAAAGATCGGAGCGATGTCGTTGGCAAACGAGAGCGGCATTTCGTCCTCCGTTGTTAATTGCGAATCCATCTCGAGGCGGCGATGACGATCAGCGCGATGCCGCTGATGACGTCGCCGTATCGCGGTATGAAGCGGCCGATGCGCGAGCCGGCGGCAATTCCGGCCGCGCACATGGCGGCGCTGATTCCGCCGATCGTCAGCGCGGCGACGGCCGGTGGGTATCCGAGCGAGCCGACGCTGACGCCGATCAGCAGATTATCGAGTGACAGTGAGAGCGGCAGCGTGACGATCGTCCACGGGCTGCTGACGATCGGCGCGCCGTCGCCGTCGGTAAATGCTTTCCACAATACGGTCACGCCGCAGGCGATGACGACGAGCGGCGCGAAACGATTGAGCGACGCGCCGGGCGGGAGCCGCACGAGATGCGCGAGCGCGACGCCGATGAGCGGCGTCAGTCCTTCGCACAGGACGAACGAAAGCGTCAGCCACCCGCGGCGATCGCGCGTCATTGGCGCGATGCTGAGCGCGACGGCTGCCTGCACGTTGTCGATGCCGGCCAGCATGCCGAGGAGGATGAGCGTGAGCATTTACTTCGAGGCCGCCGGTTTTGTAAGTGTGTAGATGTTCAGCACGCCGCCTTCACCGCCGGCTACGAGTCCGCCGGCCACGACGTAATCGCCCCAGATTGCGGGACCAAGACAATAGCCGTAACCGCCATTGAAACCGCCGGTCTGCTGGCCGAAATTCTGGATGTCGGTCCATAGCAGCGTGCCGTCTTTTGCGCTGAACGCGTACATCGCCACCCATGTCGTCGCCATGAAGACGACGTCATTGACGACGGCGGGGACGCTCAGGCCGCTTTCGCCGCCGCGCAGGTACATCGGTGGCGCGGCGAGCGTGTATTTCTTCGGATCGCCGTCCATCGGCCAGCAATCGTCGAGCGTGTCCCAGTTCATGGCGCGCATGAACGGCGTCGAGTTCGAATCGATCCCCGAACTGACCCAGTGATAGTTGTTCCCGCCGACGCCAATGAAGAGCCGCTGCTGCGATGAGCAGACCGCCGCGGTGCTGTAGGTGCCGTGAAAATTCTCGGCCGGCGTGGCGTTCGACTGAATATTCGTTAACACCGGATTTGGATTGGCGGAGGTGTCGGGTCCATGCGGATCGACGGTCGGAATCTGCGATCCGTCATTCATGTAGGGAAGCATCTGGCGCCACGTGATGATGTCGTAAGTGGCGGCGTCGATGGTCATGTACGCGCCGTTCTTGCAGCCGACGCCGACTACTTTCCGTCCGTTGGAGACGAAGATCGTCGGCGAGCCGCCGACGTCGATGTCGATGTCTGATGGCCGATAACTCGACTGCCACGGGAACTGCACAAATTTGAGGAAGTCGCCGCTGCTCGCTTTCAGCACGAGGATGCCGTTCGAGTAGCCGGCGCTCGGCAGCGAGCTGTCGGGAACCGGATTGCCGGTCGCGCAGTAAAGCGAATCGAGCTCTTCGTCGTAAGCGATGCACGCCCAGACCGAACAACCGAGCGTCACCGGTTGCGCCGGGCTCGCGTTCGGATTGGTCAGGAACGTCGTGAACGGTGGATTGACCGGACCGGCGACGAAATCGGCCGGCAGCACGTTGACCTTGTTGTCGACTCCCTGCACGTACTGGCAGGTGTTGAAAATCCAGATCACGTTCCCGGTGGCGACGTCGAGACAATAGACGAACGCGTAGAGGTTCGGATTTTCACCCTCGCCGATGCCGAGCCACAATTTCCCGTTTGCGACCACCGGCGACGACCAGCCGGCCGCCTGCGGCGCCTGTGCGTAATTACGGACGTTGCGGACCGGCTGATTGTGGGCCGGATCTTCCCACCGTAAATTCGTCTGCCAGACCAGCGACATATCGGCCGCTTTCAGACAGTAGACGATGCCGTTGAAGGCGATGAAATAGACCATGCCGTCAACGACCGCCGGCGTTCAGCCCATGCCGGTGAAGCCGTGCGAATCGCGCTCGTTGACGTCGATCGTCCAGCTGAAGCTCGCCACGGTTTTTCCGTTCGTGATGTCGATCTTCAGCACCGTCCCGCCGTTCGCGCTTTCGACCCCCGGCGCGTGACTGTTGGCGAGTCCGACATAGATGAAGCCATCGACGATTGCAGGCGTCGAAAGGATCGAGCCCGGGACGTCGATCGACGCGATGTTCTGCAGGTTCGCAATCGTCGTGCTGGAGATGTTGCTCTCCGTTACTTCTCCGCTATGTGCGGGATCGCCGTGATACATCCACCAGTTCTGCGGCATCTCGACTCCTCTCAGGCGTGCGGCCGGCGCTTCAGACCCCAGCTGAAGTCATAAAGCGCGGCGTTGTAGTGGCAGCTCATACAGCTGTTGCCGCCGGCGCCGACCGCGTCGTTCGCCGACTGAAAATAGGTTTCCATCGTGACGTTCACCGCGCCGGTTTCCGGGAACGGCGCGCCCGCTCCGCACGGATACGTACCGCGATTCTCCGGCGGTTTGAAATTACCGGCATTGAACGGCCATTGCGTGACGACCAGCTGATAATTCGCCCAGACGGTGCCGGCCAGCGACTGCTGAAACATCATGTTGGCGTCGACGGTCGATTGTCCGGGCGGCGTCGTCGGAATGGCATTGATGCGCGCCGCCGGCACCGGCGTGCGATTGGCCGGATTCGGATCGAGCGTCGTCGTCTGCGGACGATTTGCGAAACCGTGGACCTGGCTGCAATCGGTCGTGGTGCAGGCGGGAAGGAGTCCGGGATGCTGCGGCGACGTCAGGACGTCGACCTGCTCGAACGTCGACCAGACCCACTCCGGGAAATCCTGTAATTTCTGCACGATGTGCAGTCCGACGAGGCCGACGTCTTTGGCGGTGCACTGCTGCGTTTCCGGGTTGTAAACCTGCGCTTCGACGACGTAATAACGATTGCGCTCGCTGGCCGGCACGCCGGTCATGTCGCGCCATGCCGCCTTGAGCATCATCGCGCCGAGTTGGTCCTGCTCGCCGGGATGTGCGGCCGCGGCGGTCGACATCGGCATCGTCTGCTGGGTTGGCGGGCTGAGGTTCTTCGCGAGATAGAGCCACGATTTCTGATTGGCGTCCGTTCCGCGCATGAACTCGTACGCGGCGCGGTTGTAGCGGACTTCATAGAGCAGGTAATTGCTGTTCGCGTCAACGAGCGGGAAGGAGAACGCCTGCACGCCGTCGTTGAGGACCGTATTTCCCTTCGACGACATCACCAGCTCGCGTTGTCCCGGTTTCGCCGCCGAGCATTGCGCCGGGATCTTCACGTCCCACGAATCGAACGGCGACGGCCGCGTGCTTCCCTGATTGAAGAGCTCCCAGTTCGCTTTCCACGTTCCCCAGACCGTCTGCGAGCCGTTTTTCGCGTTTTTGAACACGCTCGCGTTCGAAGGCTGATCGGCGTTGCCGCGGCCTTTCGTCGACGCCGGCCAGTTGAGGGCGATGAATTCTTCCCACGAGAACCAGTCGAAGTACGGCCGAATCTGGACCTGCGAGTTGACGACGCTCGGCAGCGGGACGTACAGCGGGATGTTGCCGCTTGTCGCCACCGGCGGAATCTGCGACGGGCCGCCGCCGGTGGTAGTGAAGCCGCACGGGCTGGTAGTCGTCGTCTGCGCGGCGGTGACGGCGGTCGACGTCGTCGATGCGGAGGTCGTCGCCGAAGGCGCGGTGGCCGTCGCCGTCTCCGGCATCTTTCCGCGACAGGAGAGCGTCGCAACCAGCAGCATGGCGAGAGACATTCGGCAGATCACCGTCATCACCGGATCCTTTCCATCAACAGTTTTTCAGCGCGGAACATCGGAGTCTGTCGGAGGAGAGTGATGAAACCACAGTTTCCCTACCTGGCGTTTTTTGTCCCTTCGGTGCGGAAGGCGGGAGACCTACACTGTCGGTCATGACGAACAAAAAGCACGAGCCCGCACACCCGTCGATCGTCGGTTGCTGGACGATGGTCGAAGCCTGGGACATGAACGATCCCGGCAAACCCGGCAAGTCGTATCCGTGGGGCAATCCGCCGCTCGGCTACTGGGTGTACGACTCCGCCGGCAACGTCTCGGTCCAGATCTCGCTCAACCCGCCTCTCTCAAACCTCGGCGACAGCTGGTGGACGGCGACGCCGCCGCCGGTCAGCGACATGGTCGATTCGTTCAACAACTACATGGCGTACTTCGGAACGTACACCGTCGATTACAAAGGCGGGACCGTGACGCACATCGTGACGACCGACGTGCTGCGGCAGTACACCGGCACGTCGCAGGCGCGGCCGTTCAAGATCGTGAACGGCGAGCTGCTGATCGGCGACGGGACGACGTATCTGCGCCGCTTCAAGCGCGTCGCTTAGAAAGTCGTCCGATCGCCGCCATCGCCAGCGTGACGACGATGACGCCCGCGAACAGCACCGCCGTGCTGGCGGTGCTGAGCGTGTGCGCGCCGGCCCACGCGTAAACGATCGCCGGCACGATGGAGCCGGCGGTCGATGCGACCGTCATCTGCCACCACGTCAGCGGCGAGCTGCCGGCGAGCAGCGCCGTCGTCTCCGCGAGAATCGGAATGGGACGCGTCGCCGCGACGGCACTCGCTCCCCATCGTTCGAGCAGCGCGCCTGCGCGCTCGTACTCGCGCGGCGTGACGAAGCGACGGACGAATCGGTCGCCCGCGCGGCCGATCGCGAACGCCGTCAGCGCCGCCGCGACCTGACCGATGATCGACAGCACCGTCCCGCCGCCGATGCCGAACAGCGCGCCGTTCGCAACCATGACGAGGCTCGAAGGGATCGGCAGCAACACGTCGGCGATGAGCAGCAACACGCCGATGACCGCGGCGAGCGGACGCGCGCCATGCATGGCCACGGTCGGATCGGCGAGGAAGGCGATGCCGGCGGCAGAGAAGAGAAAGAAGGTGAGGAGCAGCGTGGACGCAATCGCGAACGCGAGCGACCACCATCGAACGAGCATGCGGCGATTGTAGCCTCGCAGTAAGATCGCCGGACCAGATGCGCGAGGACATTGCACTCGAGGAGCTCGGCCACTACGGCATCCTCTCGCCGCTCGGCGCCGGTGGAATGGGCGAGGTTCATCTCGCGCTCGACACGCGCCTGAATCGCAACGTCGCCATCAAAGTGCTGCCGTCGAGCATCTGCGCGGATGAAGAAGCGCAGCGCCGCATGCTGCGCGAAGCGCGGCTCGTCGCGACGATCGATCATCCGAACGTCTGCACGATCTTCGAGATCGGCACCGATCACGAGCGGCCGTACATCGTAATGCAGTACATCCAGGGCGAAACGCTTTCGCAGCGGATGCATCGCGGTGCGCTGTCGCTTGCGGAGACGATCGACATCGCGCGGCAGATCACCTCGGGACTCGCGGAAGCGCACGCGCGCGGCATCGTCCATCGCGACATCAAGCCGGGCAACATCATGATCAGCACGTCGGGCATCGTGAAGGTGCTCGATTTCGGTCTGGCGAAGTCGTTTATGCGCGAGGCGAATGAAGCGACCGAGGTGATCATCTCGACGCCCGGACTGGTGGCGGGGACGGGGCCGTATATGTCGCCGGAGCAGTTACTGGCGGAGCCGCTCGACGGACGCAGCGACATCTTCAGTCTTGGTGTCGTGCTGTACGAACTGGCGTCGGGCAGGCGGCCGTTCGATCGCGGAACCGTGGCCGGCACGATGTCGGCGATTCTCGCGACCGCCGCGGCGATGCACGATGCGCTCGGCGCGGTCGGCACGATGCGTCGACGAACGCGCGCCGCGACGCTGTCTGCTGACGCCGCACAACCGAAGAGCACGCGCCGCGAAAAACCGCCGTCGACGAAGCGGCAGCCGAAGAGTGCGACGAAGCCGGCGCCCGATCCGGCGGCGGAGAAGCTCTGCCTGCGCGGACGGTCGCAGTGGAACAAGCGTCATCCGGAAGCGATCCGCCAGGCGATCGCGCTGTTTCAGGAGGCGGTCGATATCGATCCGTTGCACGCCGGCTCGTATGCCGGACTCGCCGATGCGTACGTGATGCTCGCGTTTCTGCAGGTGATTCCGCCGCGCGACGTGATCCCGAAAGCGCGCGCGTCGGCATTGAAGGCGATTGCGCTCGAGCCGGAGCTCGCCGAGCCGCATGCGACGCTCGGCTATCTGGCGGCGACGTTCGAGTGGGACTGGCCGACCGCGGAGCGCGAGCTGAAAGAAGCGATGCAGTTGAATCCGAATTATCCGTGGGCGCCGCACTGGTACGGCATCGTCGTGGCGACGAAGTCGCTCGAAGAATCGCGGAAGTACGTGACGCTCGCGCGCGATCTCGATCCGCTGTCGCCAATCATCCAGGCCGCGATCGGCATCAATCATCATCTGAGCCGCGACTATCCGGCCGCGCTGCGCATCTACACGCAGATTCTCGACACGGAAACGGCGTTCGCGCCGGCGCATTACTACGCCGGCCTCGCATACGAGCAGCTCGGCGACTACGAAGCGGCGATGACCAACCTCCGCCGCGCCGCCGAGATCGCCGGCCGCGGCTGGCTGTTCCTCGGCGCGCTTGGACACTGCTACGGCGTCAGCGGCCGACACGACCTCGCGCACGAACTGCTGCGCGAAGTCGAGCAGTGGTCACGCGATCGCTACGTCTCGCCCTACAACATCATGCTCATCCACCTCGGCCTCGGCGACATCGACGCGACGCTCGAATGGCTCGAGCGCGCGCTCGAAGATCGCGCCAGCTGGCTGTGGCATACGCCGCTCGAAGCGCGGTTCGATGGGATCAGGGACGACGCGCGGTTTCGGGAGCTGGTTGGGCGGTATGGGCTGAAGGCGTAGCCTGCCGTCGGGACGATAGGCGCGCCAAAAATTTCCTTAGGGAGGGAAATCGGCCCGTGCGTGTCACTCTCAAGTTCAGAGAGGGAAACGTCATGCCAGCCTGGTCGATCACCATCTTGAAGTCTTCCACGGGTCAGACTCAGTTCTCGCCCGATCCACTTGACGCCGGGGTAAATGACACGGTTTCGTGGGCTAATCGCACGGACGACGTACATCAGATCGCGATTGATGAAGTTCCGTTCACGGAGCCTGTCGAGCCGTTCACGGCGTCGAGCCCGGCATACGTCTGTAAGGGTCCTTTCCCCATTCCCTACAAGTGTGTGATTTCCGGTCATACCGAGACAGGAACGATCAATCTCCTGGTTTTGCTGACGTCCATCATGATAGTCGGGATTTTTGCGCCGCCCGCGAAAGCCCAGCAGTCGACGTCACCAATCGATTGCAGTTCACTCATCGGAAAGCCGCTGCAAAGCGTTCCTGAGATCTCCAAAACCGGTGGCGGCGACATTTTGAAGGGCACGCTGGTCACGGCCGGGGCAAAGGAGCGCATCGCTTTAGTAAGAAATGGACGCCAGGCGGGATCGTTGCTCAAAAATGGCAACGTAGACACCACGAAGATTCAGTGCCTTCAGCAGTGGGTTCGGACGTACAGCAAGGACGCACCGCTGGGAAGCCAGGATCCGGACGCGCCGATCATAAATCCGATGCCGGGACCGACGATTCGCGCGCACGTGGCCGACCTCATCGAGCTGACCTTTCTGAATCTCATCGACCCGCTCAATTTTTCAGGTGCCGACATCGGGAAGTGTGACCAGTTCGCGACCGGAGAGGGCCTGAAGGTCTCGCAGATCTATCCGATCGCCGACAAGTATCCCGACTGCTTCAACGAATCAATCAACACGAACGTCCACTTTCACGGCACGCATACGAATCCGAGCACGACGGGCGACAACGTGTTCCTGCAAATTAAGCCTTCGCCGCGGTCGGCTGACCTGAGCCGCAGGCCGGCCATCACCGCCGCCACCGTCCAGGCTCCCTTCAGTGATTTCTTTCAGCGATGCGAGGCCCAGCTCCCCTCGGCTACGGTGCCAAAGCAGTGGCCGCGGCTCTGGTCGGACGCTCCGAAGTCATACCGGGACTGGGCCGACCAGACGGTACAGACGTATGCGCTCGACTGGTACAAGCAGAACCAGAATGCGATTGCAAACGGCGCCTGGCCGCAGTACTACGTCGGTGCCGTTCCGTATTGCTACCGCCTTCCCGACTACACGTCGGCGACCTGGCCCCCGGCATCGCAGGCCGAGATGATGTCAGCGCACGCCGAAGGTGCAGGCGCTGCAGAGATGGACGAGACGCAGGCGCCGGAACGGCCGTTGATCATGGGGCAGGTGCCCGGAACGCACTGGTATCACGCGCACAAGCACGGCTCGACGACGATCAATGTGTCGAACGGCATGACCGGCGTGATCATCATCGAAGGGAAATACGACGACGAGATCAAAGCCCAATATCCCGGCGGCATTAAGCAGCAGATTCTCGTCATTCAACAACTTGGTGGGACGCCATTCCTCGAGCGCGGAGCCAGAGGCACCGATCCTTATTTTTCGGTCAACGGGCAGTTGCAGCCGGTGATTACGATGCGGCCGGGCGAGGTTCAGTGGTGGCGCATTGCAAACACCTCCAGCCGCGCCGGCACGTACTTCCTCTCTCCGAAGGACTTGAAGTGGAAGCAGCTTGCGCAGGACGGTGTGCAGTTCAACAACGCGAATTACCTGGCGAGCAACAACAACACCTTTCTACTGGCATCCGGAAATCGCGCGGATCTGCTGGTCCAGGCGCCGACGACCGCGGGAACGTACGATGTCCATGTCAACAACAGCGTCGATCCCAGCGATCTGGACGGCTCCGTGCGGCTCACACTGCTGACCGTGATGGTGGTGGGACCGCAGGCAGACATGCAGTTCCTCGCGAAAGCGCCGTCGTTCCCGCCATACCTCGCTGATATTGACGCGAGCACGGTGAAGGCGACTCGTACACTGGTGTTTTCTTCGTCGCCGAATGCGCCGATTGCGAATCCGGCGATGCACAGGATCGACGGAAAGCTCTTCGATGGCGAGGTTGGCGCAGCGGTAGTGCTCAATCAGGTCGAGGAGTGGAAGGTGGTGAACGAGACGTATCCAAAGTCGCTGGAGCAGCCGGACAAGGGCAATCGGATCTCCCATCCGTTCCACATCCACATCAACCCGTTCCAGGTCGTGGAAATCTTCGATCCGAACGCCTTGATTCCCGGCACGACCACCACGCATCGCTACACGACCTCGAAACCTCTGTCAGGACAATGTGTCCTCGACCTGAACGACTCGACGACATGGAAACCATGCGCCTCAGTTCCGCCACCGTCGAACATATGGTGGGATGTTTTCTCGATTCCCTCGGGCGCGCTCTTCCCGGACTCCTCGGGCAAGCCGGTCAAGGTTCCGGGCTACTTCAAAATGCGCAGCCGCTTCGTCGACTACGCCGGCTACTACGTTCTCCACTGCCACATCCTCGCGCACGAAGACCGCGGGATGATGACGGTCGTGTATGTGACGCCGCTACAGCCACCGTTCTCACATCATTAGCCGACGCAACAGCGAAAGCAGGATTGCCGCGCGCCGC
Organism: Acidobacteriota bacterium; assembly: GCA_025463165.1. Lineage (GTDB taxonomy): Bacteria > Acidobacteriota > Thermoanaerobaculia > Gp7-AA8 > Gp7-AA8 > JAOBAU01. The sequence continues at coordinate 10,619 of JAOBAU010000260.1, forward strand.
CGAAGCGGTGGCAAACCCGCTACTTCTTATACGTAACTCGCACCGACAGGTCGTCGACCGCTTTCTTCGACGCGGCGAGCTTCTGCATCTTTGCGAAGTCGTACTCCCAGATCAGCGTGTTGCCTTCTCTGCGCGTGGCGTTGCTCGATGCCACTTCAAACGGCGCGGTGATCTTCCATGCGATGCGCATGTTTTTGAAGGCGTCGTTCATCATCTTCTCGGTTTCGGCATCCATCGGCGGCCCCTTTTCACCGGCCTCGGCTTTCACTTTCTCGGCCGGGTTCTGAGGCTTCGTGCTGATCGTGATCGTGCTCGCCGTCTCGGAGACTTCCAACCCCTGGAAAGGCGAATCGAGGATCGACTTCTTCGTCGGATCGCCGGGACCTTCGCCTTCTTTCTTCGTGCCGAGCTTCACGCCGGTCAGACTGGAGAGCTTGTCGAACGCGAACTTCATGTTCGTGACCATGCCGAATTCTTTCTCGGTCACCGAGACGTCGAGCAGCTTGACGCCCGGCGGCAGGCCGGCTTCCGCTTCCTTGCGCGGATCCTCGGTCTTCGTCGTGGTCTTCTTCTGGCTCTTCCGGAACTCCGCTTTGGCCGCTTCGATCTCCGCCTTCGTCAGCGGGCTCTTGTCGCCGCTCATTTCCTTCTGGACCTTTGCCATGATCGTGATCATCGGCTCCATGTCGACGCCGAGCGTCAGGTGCGCGGTGCCGGACATATCTTTCTTCAGCTCGACCGATTGCTCGATCTCAAAACAGCCGGTGGCGAACAAAGCAAATATCGCCGCGATGAAGATCCCACGGTTGCGAATCATCGAAATTCTCCTTTGGTCCAAACATAGAAGAGTCCGGCGCCGCGCGCGGTGAGCAAAGTCACTGTCAGTGGCGCGCGACGCGACGCCGGAGGGGAGTGGCCGCGGCGAAGCCGATTCCGGTGCCGATGATCGTTCCGTGGTGCGTCCGCCACGAATCCATCGCATTGCCTTCGAATCGGTACCACGCCTCGAGCGACTGAAACATGCCCGTCACGTCCGTCGCCTCCGCGGAGTAATGCACGAACATCGTCTGGCGAATCTGCTCCTGCGTCCGCGCAACTTTCCAGATGCGCAGATCGTCGATGCCGCCTGCCGCCATGAAGTCCCAGTCGGGATCGCTGCCGATGCGCAGCGGGCGCGTCGACGTCGATGCCGGAGCGGACTCCGCACCTTCGAAGACGAGATTTCCATCGATGTAGTGCCGCCGCGTTGTTCCATCCGTCACTGCTGCGATATGGACCCAGAAGTTGAGCGCGTCCGGAATGACCCCGCCGGCCTTGATGCTCAGGGTGCCGTCGAAGTAGCTGCGCATCGTCGTGCCGCAGAGACCGAGCCACCAGCCGGTGGTGTATCCCTTCCCGGCGATCGAGGAACAGGCCGAGGAGTGGGCATCACGAACCGATACCCAGGCCTCGACCGTCATCGCCGGCGTGTCGAGCAGAACATCGTGCGGGATTTCGATGTAGCCGTGTTGCGGATAACCATCCAGCCGGAGGTACTGGCCGGAAGGCTGCGCAAACAGCGGCAGGGAAATGACAAGTAAGACAATCGCGAGCGGGACGATTCGCATGTCAGGAGTCTAGACGATCGTTCGCGCCGGTGCGCGGCGCCGTACACTAATGGATCGAAATGATTCCGTCTCCCGCCGCCCTCGTCATCGCACATCCCGGACATGAGCTTCGCCTCCATCACTGGCTCGAGACAGCCACGCCGCGCGTGTTCGTCATCACCGACGGTTCGGGCTCAGGACGATCGCGAATTCAATCGACGATCGAGGTTCTCGAAGCGACCGGCTGCACGGCCGGCACGATCATGGCCCCGCTTACGGATCATGAGATCTATCGGATGTTGCTGCGCGGAGATGTCGATCGTGTTTTGGCGATGACGCTCGACCTCGCCGACAGCCTCGTCGATGACGGAATTCGCGCGGTCGTCGCAGACGCGTGCGAGTGGTACAACCCGACGCACGATCTCTGCTCGGTGATGGCGAGACTGGCCGCGGAACGAGCGAGCCTGACGACCGGCGGGCGCATCGCCTGCTACGAATATGCCGTCACGGAAGCTGCGTCGGGTCAGGGGGAAACGCTCGACCTGGATGACGCTGCACTTTCCCGAAAAACTGCGGCCGCGCATCGCTACGAGGCATTGAGTCTCGAAGTTGAGAACCTGATTGCCAGAATCGGAGACGACGCTCTCCGGCGCGAGGTGCTGCGGCCGATCGCAACGGACCTCGAGCGGATGCAGCCCCGTGCAAAGCCGTTTTATGAGACGCATGGCGAGTCGCGTGTCGCGGCAGGTCAGTACGATACCGTCATCCGCTACGAGCAGCACTTCCGCCCGTTCGTCGCGACGCTGATCGCAGCAGTCCGGCCATGACGATGCCCGAACCGCGTCGCGTGCTGATCACCACGATCACGCTGGCCGCCGGAACCGGCACCGCGGTCTACACGCGCGACCTCGCGCTGGCGTTGCTGCGCCGCGGACATCTGCCGATCGTCCACGCCAGTCAGAGCGGCGCGCTCGCCGAGGAGCTGCGTCACGCGACGATTCCCGTCGTCAGCGATCTCGATGATATGGGAGCGCCGCCTGACGTCATCCACGGCCATCATCAGCTCGAGATTCTTGCCGCCGTGACACGCTTCCCGCGCGTCCCCGCGTTGTTCGTTTGTCACGACGGATTGACGTGGCACTCGATACCACCGGTCGGACCACGCATCGGTATGTATGTCGCGGTCGATCGCAATTGTCGTGACCGGATGGTCTTCGAGCACGGCATCCCCGAGCAATCGATCCACGTGCTCACGAATCCTGTAGACCTGCAGCGGTTCGCGCGGCGCTCGTCGCTTCCGCCAAAGCCTGCGCGTGCGCTCGTGTTCAGTAACAATGCCGACGACACTTGGATCAGGCCAATTCGAGCCGCATGTCAGAGCCGCGACATTGCACTGGAGCTCGCCGGAGGCGAACGGCCGATCGACCGGCCCGAAGACGTGCTCCCGCAATACGACCTGGTATTCGCGAAAGCGCGCTGTGCGATCGAGGCACTTGCAGCCGGCTGCGCCGTGATTGTCTGCGATGCGCAGGGGCTCGGTGGCGTGGTCACGACGAGCTCGCTGGAGGCGATGCGTCAACTCAACTTCGGCGCGCGCACACTGAGACGGGAAATCAACGCCGCGAACATCGGAGCGGAGATCGACCGCTATGATCCCGCCGATTCTGCCGCGGTCTGCACGCGTATTCGCCAGTCGGCCGATTCCGACCTCCTCGCCGATCAGTTCATCGCTCTCTACGACGAGTTGTGTGCGCGGCCGACGGCGGAGGGTGACGAACTACTGGCCGTCAGCCGTTCGCTCTCGCGCATGGCGGCGCAGCTCTACACGCATACGGGAACGGGGCAGGTCGCTTCGACCAGCTCCGGCGTGATGAGCCGGCTGATGCGCCGGTTCAGGAGACTCACTCGGAGATAGTGCCGAGGTCAAACGCACGAGAGCCGCCTTTCGGCGGCTCTTAGTTGTTTGATGTGAAGTGGTGGAGCTGATCGGGATCGAACCGACGACCTCCTGAATGCCATTCAGGCGCTCTCCCAATTGAGCTACAGCCCCACTTGCGAATCTCGCTGCCGGAACGCGCGGTGCGGGTGAAAATTCCGCGGGCGGCGGCGAACGCGCGGCGCATTCTATGCGACCGGCCCGAACGGTGCAATGCGTTACGATTGATGCAAATGCGCAAGCCGTTCGTTTCGAAACCGCGGTCGGCCGCGGCGGCGTTCACGCTGTCGCGGCGATTGCCACCGCTGCGATTGCCGGCCGGTTCCGTTTCGGGATCGGGGGCGCGGCCGAAACCGCAGATCGGCCGGCCCGGGCGCGCGATTTTCGGCGCACTATCCAGCGCGCCGGGCGGTGCTCCGGCATCGACGGCGAATCCGAATCCGTATCCAGGCGAAGATCAGTGTCAGCGCTGCGGACATGATGAAGAGCTCCATCCGGTGCGATACGTCTGCGACAAGTATCCGCATCCCGATCCGCTGCAGATCTGCGGCTGCGAGTCGGAAACGCTCGACGAGCTCTGCCATCACTGCGGTCACAAAGGCCGCTGGCACAAGCCGAGGCATCGATGCAAGGCGGCGACGTGTAACTGCTGGGGCTTCGACGGCGCCGCGGAGTGACGCTGGAAGGAGCACCGCGGCACGCGTGTTAGCCTCGCCCGAGATGGACGACGACTCCCGGCAGCCGCTGCATCCGGTCATTCAGGGACTGAAGACCGTCTGCCGCTGCAACAACATCAAATACCGGACGATCGAGCGCGCCATCCGCGAAGGGGCGACGACGCTTCATCAGGTCGCGACACGCACGACGGCCACGACCGGGCACTGCGGCGGAAGCTGCACGCCCGACGTTCAGGAGATGATTGCCGACCTGGCGCCGAAACGTCCGGTTGCAGCGCCTCCCGCGCCGAACAAGAGCGAGAATGCCGACGCATGGTGGCTGAGGAAAAAATGAAGAAGAAGCTCGACGTCTATCTGAAACCGAGTTGAACGAGTTGCCGGAACGCGGTCGCGTTCCTGGAAGAGAAGGGATACGAGCTGGTCAAACACGATCTCGCCAAAGAGCCGCCGACGCGCGAGCTCCTCGAGCGGCTCATCGATGAATCGCACCTCGAGGACTTAGTGAACACCCGCAGCCCGGCGTACAAAGAGCGTGGACTCGACGTGACGAAGATGACGAAGAAGCAGGCCATCGAACTGATGATGGAAGAGCCGAATTTGATCAAGCGTCCGCTGGTGATGCGCGACGCGAAGCGCTACGTCTTCGGCTGGAAGCCCGACCTCTACGACGAGGTCCTCGGCGACTGATGATTCCTCCTGCCGGAATGGCGATGGCCGCCATCACCGTGATGCTCTGGATTCTCTGGAGCGACACGATCCGCGCGCGCCGCGGCCCGCGCATCGTCTACGCGCTGCGCATCCTCTCGTATCTGGCCATGGCCGGCGTGCTGGTGTGGAACGCCGTGACGCGGCCGGAGCTGTTCGGCATCGGCGGACGGATGCTCGTTCTGGCCGCGGTCGTGGTCGCTATTTCGGGCGCTTTTTATTTTGGCCGGAAGTGGCTGCAGTAGGCCCGGGCGGAACTCTTCCGAGTCTTACGTCTTTAAGGGTGGACACGACGACTGCGTTTCAGTAATATGCAGCGCATCAGGGTCTGATCAGGTTGGCAAACTCTCCGAGCGGGAACTTGGACCTGACAAACGAGCTGCCGGCGCGATCACACTCTCATGATCCCCGCGGCCCGTACTGAGGTGAGCCCTTCACCTCCGTCGATCGGATCAGACCCTGTTGTTTTCTCCCTCCGCCGCCAGCTCTTCCCACAACTCGTCGAAGCTGACGCCGACCGGCGGACGAACCGCGGGACCGGCCAGGAGATCGCGCAGTTTCCGCGACACCGATGATCCGAAGCGATACGCCGAGCCGCCCTGCGCGATGTAGAGCGCGCTGGCCTGCTGCGCCAGCGATCGCGTCACGAACAGCTTGCAGTCGCGGACCAGCCGCCGGTACGCGGCGTCGGCGATCTCCGGCTCCATCGCCACGCAATGCCGCACGAACGCGAGACACGACTGCACGGTCAGATGGAGATCGACGGTATTCGTCTGATGGAGGATTCCGCCGCGCTGCCGCGACACCTCTTCGAGCAGCGATTCGGCGATGCCGGTGAAGATCGCGGCGAATGAGACCGTCGCCCAGTGACGGTTGTTCACGCCGTCGATGAGACCTTTGTAGGCGAACGCGCCGATGACCGGCGCGCCGTCGAAGCGGAGCGACACGCTGTCGCTGCTGCGCATGCCGATCGCATCCCAGTCGGCGGCGACCGATACGTTCTCCGCCTCGTTGCGCACAAGGTAGTAATCAACTTTCTCCGACTCGTCGCGCGCGGCGGCGAGGAAGTAGTCGGCGTGCGTCCCCATCGAGCAGAAGCTCTTCACGCCGCTGATGCGTCCGTCTTCGATGCGCGCCTTCGACCGTTTCACGTCGCCGCCCGCACCCGCTTCCGAATTCGCGACGCCGAAGATGCGTCCTTCGAGCGCTTCGCGATACGCCCACTCGCGCTGCTCGAGGAACGCGGTGCGTTCGCGGGCAGGGATGTGTCGCGGATCGATCGTGTAGTGCGAAAGCGTCGACGTGTGCATCGCCAGCATCAGCGCCGCCGACGGCGAGCCGTGCGCGATGACGCGCAGCGTTTCCGCCGTTCCACTCAGCGACTCGCCGATGCCGCCGAGCTCCGCCGGCACATTCAGCGCGAGCAGTCCCGCGTCGGCAATGACCGCGAGATTGGCCTCGGCGAAGCGGCCGGCGAGATCGTGCTCCCGCTCAGTGGCGGCGAGCCGCGGGACGAGCGACGCGGCGATTTCCGCTCCCGGCAGTGCGGCGGCGAGCGGTGCGGTTTGTTCGTTCCACATCGAGGATGTCCTCCAGGGTCGTCTCTTCGAGAATCGTGGCGATTGCGTCGCGCACGCGGCGGAAGAGACGGTGATAGGCAACCGACGATTCGACAGGACTCGGTTGATAAAAGTTTTCGCTGACGCTGGGAGTGGGGGCGAGGGCGCCGTCCATGGCGCGGACGACTCCGGCGATGACGATCTCCGACGCCGGACGCGCGAGACGATAGCCGCCGTCGGCACCGCGGCGCGAGACGATGAAGCCGGCGCCGACGAGCTTGCGGAGGATCTGTTCGAGGAACGCATCGGGGATGTTGAAGCGCTCCGCGATGTCGTGGCGTTTGCACCAGCCCTCCGCTTCGCCGACGGCGAGGAGGGCCAGACATCCGTACTCGGAAGCGAGCGTCATCCGCATTTGCGAGGGATTGTCTGTATTGTTGATCAACTTTGTCAAGAATGGCGGGTGGCGACCTCATCGATCCTGCAGTTGAGGGCGCGAAGATTCGCGAAACCGTGACCGGCGTCATCACGGCACGCTTCCTGATCGTCTATACGATTCTGAAGTTCGTACGTAAACATTGATATGAAACGGCTCCTCCCCGCGGTCCTCCTCCTCGTGCTCACCGCCGGCGTCGCGCACGCCGCGACGTTTCTCGTTGCCGACGATCGGACGCTCGTCCTCGCATCGCATGCGGTCGTGCTGGCGACGGCGGGGGAGTCGCACACGCGATGGGCGCCGGGCGGCTGGATCGAGACGGTGACTTCGATGCACGTCGACGAAGCGATCAAAGGTGACGTCGGTGCGACGATCGATGTCGTCGAGCTCGGCGGCATCGTCGATGGCGTCGGCTATCTCGTCGCCGGCAGTCCGCGTTACGCGAACGGCGAACGGCTGCTGCTCTTTCTCGAGACAAACGATCGCGGCGATTTCGTCGCGAAGAACATGGTGGTCGGTAAATTCTCATTCGCGCGCGACGCGCGCGGACGGCGCCTGCTCGTGCGCGACGCCGGTGAAGTCGTCGGCTGGGACGTCGACGGCATGCCGCATCGCGAGCAGACGCGCGCGGCCGACGCATTCCTCGCATTCGTGCGCGAGACCGCGCGCGGCGGCGAGCCGAAACCGACCTACTTCGTTCGCGATCCGCTGCCGATCGTCAACACCAGCATCACCGCGAGCGTGAACGCGTCCGCGGTCTCGATCGCCAGCTATCTCCTGCAATCCGACGGCTCGCAGGGACGACTCGGCATCCGCTGGAACGTCTTCCCCGGCTCCGTCGTTTTCCTCAGCCACGGCTCGCAGCCGGGCGCACCGGCCGGCGGACTGACCTCGGTGCAACGCGCCTTCTCATCGTGGACGAATGACGGCGGCTCGAACATCGTCTATGTCTACGGCGGCACGACGAACATCGCCAGTACCGGCTTCAACTCCGGCAACAGCGACGGCGTCAACACGATCCAGTTCGACGATCCGGCGAACGAGATTCCCGGTTCATTCAGCGGCCAGGGCGGCGCGACGCTGGCCATCGGCGGCGCGTGGTTCAGCGCCGCCAGCCTGGCGAGCACGCATCAGTTTGGCGGCGAGCGTTTCTACACGATCGCTGAAGCCGATCTCGTCATTCAGAACGGCATCACCGGCGCCGGCCTGACCGGCAACGGACTCGATCACGTCGTAACGCATGAGCTCGGACACACGCTCGGTCTGCGTCACTCCGATGAGCCGCCAACCGGCGGCACGAGTTCGTCGACGGCGATCATGAATTCGACCGTCGCGTTCAACAACGACGTCTACGGCGCCGTGCTGCAGCCGTGGGATCAGGAAGCGATCGCCGCGGTTTACGGCAGCGGCCCCGTCTGTTCGGCGCCGCAGATCACGCGTCAGCCAATTTCGACCGCGCTCGGCACGGCGGCGGTCACGCTCTCCGTTCTCGCCACCGGCACCGCGCCTCTGCAATACCAGTGGTACCTCGGGCCGAAGGGCAACATCAGCTCACCGATCGCCGGCGCCACGAGCGCGGACGTGAGCGTTCGTCCGACCGTGACGTCGTCGTACTGGGTGCGCGTTTCGAATGCGTGCACGCCGGCGGTTGACAGCGACGCGGCCGTCGTCACCGTCAACAACTGTCCGGCCGTGACGATCAACAATCTCTCGCCGAACGCGAACATCATTGAAGGGGCGACGACGACGCTCTTCGTCGGCGCGAGCGGCGGCACGCTCAACTATCAGTGGTATCAGGGAGCGAGCGGCGCGACGGGGTCGCCGATCGTCGGTGCGCGCGGCGCGACGCTCGACGTGCGTCCGACGTCCACTTCGACGTACTGGGTGCAGGTATCGAACGACTGCGGTGCGTCGGCGTCGAGCGACACGATCACGATCGGCGTCACGCCGTGTACCGCGCCGCGCATCGTCGTGCAGCCGACCGGCGGCGACGTCGTCAGCGGCGGCGTGGCGACACTCTTCGTCGGCAACACCGGCACCGCGCCGCTCCGTTACACATGGTACGAAGGAACGAGCGGCGACACGTCGCGGCCGGTTACGAACGGCACCGGCTCGACGGTGTCGATCGGCAGCGTGACGACGGCGACGAGTTACTGGGTGCGCATCGTCAACGATTGCGGCACGGTCGACAGCGCATCGGCGCGAATCAACGTCGTCACGAACTGCACGGCGCCGGCGATCACGCAGCAGCCGGCGTCGGCGACGGTGACGATCGGCGCCGGCACCGTGCTGACGGTTGGCGCGACAGGCGCATCGCTGACGTATCAGTGGTACGCCGGACAGGTTTTCGATTTCACGTCGCCGATCGGCGGGAGCGCGGCCGCGGTGGCGACGCCGCCGATCACGTCGCCCTCATCGTTCTGGGTCCGGATCGTCAGTCCGTGCGGAACCGTGAACAGCGTCGCGGCGGTCGTCACGCCGGGAGTTCCGCCGAAACGGCGCAGCGCTTCGCACTAAGATTGTCGAACGCCTCAACGTCGCGAGACATCGCGCCGTAAGCAGTCCGTCGATGTCGCTGCTGCTTTACACCGTTACCGCCGCCGTGCTCCTGTTGCTGGTGCGACGTTTCATCGCGCCGCTCTCGAACGTCACCGCGCTCGTTCTCTTTCTGATTCCGTTCTGCCTGACCGGCCGCGCGCTGCTGACCGACAGCGTCTACGGCCCCATCGATCTGCCGTACATCACGGAGCCGCTGGCGCGGATGCGCATTCCGCTCGGCGTTCCGGAATGGCAGAACGGCACGCTCTCCGATCTCTACGCGCAGATGATTCCGTGGCGCGCGGCGGTGCGCGATTCGCTGCGGCACGGCCAGTGGCCGATCTGGAATCGCTTCATGCTCTCCGGCACGCTGCTCGCGCCCGCGGCGCAGGCGGCGGCGTACAGTCCGTTCACGCTGCTCGCCTGCATTCTGCCGGTCGCGAAAGGGCTGACGTATTCGGCGACGCTGACGTTCTTCATCGCCGCGCTCGGAGCGTTTCTTTTCGCGCGCGACCTCGGTTGCCGAGACTCCGCCGCCATGATCGCCGCGGCCGGATTCGCGTTCTCGACGCCACTCGCATTTTTCGTTCTCTGGGCGATCGGCGTTTCGTGGTCGTTCCTCCCGTTCGTCCTCCTCGGCACACGACGATGCGTTCGCGAGCCGTCGCTGCGATCGGCGACGATCCTGATGATCGCGTTCACGTTCCTGCTCCTCTCCGGTCATCCCGAGACGTCGCTGCACGTCGTTTTTCTCGGCGCGATCTACGGAGTGTTCGAGCTCGCGCTGCGGCGTCGCGAACTGGTGCGACCGATTGCGCTCGCAGTCGGCGCGGGTGTCGTCGCACTCATGCTCTGCGCGATCTACGTGCTGCCGATCGTCGACGCGGCGCCGCAAACGATGGAACATCAATATCGCGCGGGAGCGTGGTCGCAGGAACCGCGCGGCGCGAAGCCGGCCGTCGTGCGCGCGCGGCTGCTGACCGACTTCTTCCCGATGCTGCACGGCCTGCGATTCCGAGCGGAAGGCGTCGGCTATGTGCCGCTCGACGCCTCATCTGCCGGCAGCGTCGTCCTCGCGCTCGCGCTTTACGGAATCTGGCGCGCGCGGCGAAAGGAGAGCTGGTTCTTCACCGGCATGCTGGTCTTCTGTCTGCTCGCGCGCGCCGACTGGCCGCCACTCAGCCGCGCGCTGCAGAAGCTGCCGCTGTTCAACCTCACCATCAACGAGCGTTTCTCATTCGGCGCCGCATTCTGCTTCGCGTTGCTCGCCGCGCTCGGCGTTGAAGAGCTGTTGCGGCGCGGCGGCGATCGCGCATTCGGCTGCACGCTGGCGGCGACGTTCGTCGCGATCGCCGCCGGCATCGTGCTCATCGACCGCGCGCAACTGACGAATGGTGCGCAGGGTTCGTGGATGCAGTACACGCACGCCGCCGAACTGCTGCTGCTCGGCGCGGCCGCGATCGCGGCGGTGATGCGTCCGCAACTACGGCTGCTCGCACCGCTGATGCTCGCGGCGATTCTCGGTCAGCGCATCGTCGAAGCCGGACATTACTATCCGACGCTGCCGGCCGCGGCCGCGTATCCCGACATTCCGATCCTCCGGTCGATTCGCGATTCGCCGGAGCTCTTTCGCTTCGCCGCGATGTATCACGGCCTCGTGCCCGGCACGAGCACGCTGTACGGACTGGAAGACGTGCGCGGCTACGAAGCGATGACGTTCAGTCGTTACGCGGCGACGTACGACCTCTGGTGCATCCCGCAATCGGTCTGGTTCAATCGGATCGACGACGCGACGCGGCCGTTCCTCTCGTTCCTGAACGTCCGCTACGTCCTGACATCGAGCGAGACGCCGGTACCGGCCGGATGGCGCGTCATCGCCGAACAGCGCGGCGCGCGCGTCATCGAAAATCCCCACGTCCTTCCCCGCGCGTTTCTCCCCCGCATCGTGCGCCTCGGCGCAAACGACGGCAGCCGTACGCTGCTGGAGATGGGCGCCGCGACTGACTTTTCCGAACTGGCGTGGTTCGACACGCCGCTGCTGCCGCAGGATCGCGCGAATGGAAACGGTGAGCTGAAAGTTGCGCGCGAGGGAAACGACTTCCACATCGTCGCCGACATGAAAGAGAGCGGCTGGGTCGTCCTCTCCGAGCCGGCGTGGGAGGGATGGCGCGTCTACATTGATGATCGCCGCGTCCACGACTACTTCGCGAATTTCGCGTTCGTCGGATTCTTCGTACCGCAGGGACATCACGACGTGCGCGTCGTTTTTCTGCCGCGCGCGTTTGTCGTCGGGCGGGCGGTGACGTTCGCGACGCTGTTTGCGCTGATTGCTGCGGCCATCATTGCGCGTCGCCGTCAGCGTCCCATGTTGTGACCTCCGTTACAGCCCCGTTGATTCGCGGACGTAGAATGAAGGTTCGGGTCCGACAAATGGGGGAAACGTGCGTCCAATGCTCAAGCGTTTTGGGATTGCTGTCTTTTTAATCATCACCGCCTCTGCCGCTTTCGCGGCAACCTACGTCGTACCTGAAGATCGCGATCTGATCGATCGGGCGCACGCGATCGTTGTCGCCGACGTGATCGATTCACACGTTCGTTTCGAAGAATCGTCAGGAATCGTGACGGTCGCAACCCTTCGTGTGACCGAGGGGTTGAAGGGTGTTGCGACGAACGGCGTCATTGAGGTGTACGAGCCTGGTGGTACTTACGGCGGGATGACGACGGTCATCGCAGGGGTGCCGAAACTCGTGCCCGGCGAACGACTGCTGCTGATGCTGCGTACTCGTCCCGACGGCCACTGGGCTGTGATGGATCTCGCGATTGGGAAGTTCCGTTTCACGCGCGACGAGTCAGGTCAGGAACTCCTCGAACGCGAAGAGATCAGCGGCTGGGATTCGCACTTGCGACCGTTTGAGGACAGCCGCCGTTTGGCGAAAGAGTTTCTCGACTTCGTTCGCGCGCAGGTTCACGGAGATTCGCCGACAGCGAGCTACAGCCTTCCGGCAGCTTCGTTGAAGTCGAATAGCGCGTCGGTCACGATCCAGGTTGCGCCGTTTGCGGCGGGGTCGTACACGATCGGACCGGCGCGACGGCCGGGCTTCTCCTCAAACGTCGCTTACGGACGCGGATTGTCGACGGAACCGGGAGCGGCGGGAGGCGGCGACAACGCCATCAATGCCGCACTCAACGCCTGGGTGGGTATCAGCGGAACCGACATCAAGCTCCTCTACAACGGTCAGTCGCGCAACGACACCGGCGTGCAGCCGCAGACGGGCGACGGCAAAAACACCGTTCAGTTCGAGCGTGATATTTCGTGGGCGGGAGCCGGCCCATTCATCTGCAACGGCAACAGCTACAACGGTGTGCTCGGCATTGGTGGCTACCACTCCACCGGAACGCATTCCGGTCCCAACAACGAAACGTTTGAAACGATCACCGAAGGTGACGTCGAGATGAACGTCGGCATCGCGAACTGCACCGTTCTGTTCGCAAGCCCGAATCGCGATTTCGACACAGCCGTCACACACGAAGTCGGACACTCAATCGGATTTCGGCACTCGGATCAGACACCGAGTGGATCAGCTCCATGCTCTTCCTCACCGTCAACTCTCGAGTGCTCCTCTTCCGCAATCATGAAGGCGTTCATTCCGAGCGGAATTCACGCTGCTCCGCAGACGTGGGACATTCACGCCGCACAGGCCGTCTATCCAGGCGCCGTTGTCTGCACGCCGCCATCAATCTCCAACATCACCGGCACCGCGACGATCACTGCCGGTTCCTCGACGCCGCTGAGCGTCACGGCATCCGGTACGACCACGTTCAGCTATCAGTGGTACACCGGCGCGAGCGGCAACACCTCCAATCCGGTCGCGGGCGGGACGAGTGCGCAGATCAGTGTCTCTCCGGCGAGCACCACGACCTATTGGGTGCGCGTCACCGGCCAGTGCGCGCCGGTTGCCGACAGCTCGACTGTCACGGTTACGGTCACGGCCTGCGTCGCGCCGTCGATCGGCAATCAGCCGGGCAGCGTCTCCATCAGCTCCGGCACGAACACGACGCTGAGCGTCACCGCGACCGGCTCCGCACCGTTCATTTATCAGTGGTACATCGGCGCGTCTCCGAGCACCGCATCGCCGACCGGCGGCAACAGCAGCACGCTGAACGTCAGTCCGAACGCGACGACGCCGTACTGGGTGAAGGTGACGAATTCCTGTGGCACTACGAACAGCAATACCGCGACCGTCACCGTGACGTGCGTCGCGCCGCTGATCGTCACGCAGCCGACCGATCAAACGGTCGTTACCGGCAACACCGCCACGCTCTCCCTCGGGCACAACAACTCCAACCCCTCCGTCGTCTGGTATCAGGGGACGGCGCCGGACACGCAGACCCCGGTCGGCACCAGCCGCGTCATCACGACCGGACCGCTCACGCAGACGACGAAGTTCTGGGCGCAGCTGAGCAACAGCTGCGGCGTCGTCAACTCGCGCACGATGACGGTGACCGTTGCGGCAACGTGCACCGCGCCGTCGATCACGTCGGTCACCGCGAACCCGGCGACGATCAGCTTCGGTCTGGCCACGACGCTCACCGTCGTTGCCACCGGCACGAGCCTTTCGTATCAGTGGTACGTCGGCGCGAGCGGCGATACCGCGAGTCCCTTGAACGGTGCGACCGGTGACTCGGTCGCCATCACCGCGAATGGCAGCTCGACGTACTGGGTGCGCGTCACGAGCGGTTGCGGCGCGGCCGCGGTCAACAGCGTCGCGATTCCGGTCACGGTCGTCGCGTGCGTTGCGCCGAACGCGCTGACGATCAGCGGTCCGGCCAACATTCCGCCGGGCAGCACGGCGACGTTGACGGCAAACGTCACCGGTTCACCGACGCTCGTCTATCAATGGTTCGAAGGCTCGAACGGCGACACGACGAAGCCGGTCGGCATCGACAATCTGAACTTCATCACGCCGCCGCTGACGACCGACACGCTCTACTGGGTGCGCGTCACGAATACGTGCGGCGGTGCCGACGCGCTGAACTATCGCGTCGTCGTCAAGGCGGGACGCCGTCGCAGCGCCGGTCACTGACGTGCACGCTCGAGCCGCGATTCTCATCGACGAGTTGCGGCTCGAGCGTCATCCGGAAGGCGGCTGGTATCGGCAGACGTTTCGCTCCGGCGCGAACGTCATACGCGGCGCGGACGAACGCAGCGCGCTGACGGCGATCTACTTCCTGCTCGTTCGCGGTGAGCGCAGTCAGTGGCATCGCGTCGCGTCCGACGAGGTTTGGACGCATCTCGAAGGAAGCGCGATCACGCTGTGGCAATCCGAACGAAGTGATTTGCTCGCGCCGCTCGCCGAGGGTGGAACGCCGTTCCTCGTCGTGCCGCGCGGCGAATGGCAGTCGGCGGAGACGATGGGCGACTACACGCTCGTGGCCTGCTTCGTCGCGCCGGGATTCGAGTTTGCCGATTTCGAGATGCGGGCGACGTCACCCCGCGGATGACGTCGCCTCGCTTCACATCGTTTCCAGCTTCTTCTTCAGCGCGGCGATCGTCCGGTCGCTCTTCTGACCCTCCGGCAATGACTCCGCGTAGCGAATCGCTTCGTTGATCGTTTCCTTCGCGGCGGCGGCGTCGCCTTTCGCGGTGTAGATGTCGGCGCGCGTGCGATAGATGCCGATCTTGCGCGGACCGTACGCCTTCGCCAGCGCGCGATCGTTCGCGGCGAGCGCGTCATCGAATTTCCCCATCGCTTTGTACGCGGAGGCGAGACGCGCCGGCGCGTTGTAATCGTCGGGCAGATCGCGCTCCGTCTGCTGAAGCATCGGCACCGCTTTCTCCGGATGCTTGAGCGCCATGTATGCGCCGAGGCGGTGAGGATCGTATGCGGCGCGCTGTTCGGGCGTTTTCGCTTTCGCCGCTTCCGCATCCAGAAACGCCGACCACTCCTCGGTCAGCTTCTGCGCTCCTTCTTTGTCGCCGGCCGCGTCGCGTGCGTCGATCAGCGACTGATAGAGACCCGAGCGATCGTCGCCCGACATCACGATCTTCTTGTCGTCGAACGCTTCGCGCGTCGCGGTCTCGAGCGTCGCCAGCAGCGGTTTTCGATTCGCATTTTCGGGCGGCAGTTCACCCGCGCAGCCGACGCCGACCGCGGCGACGTTGACGCCGGAGATCGTGCCACGCACTTTCGGATAGAGCGCTGCCGCGCGGGTCGCGCAATCTTCCGGCTGGCCGGCCATCGACAGCGCCAGCACGAGCGATTCCGATGCGCGTCCGAGCCGCGACCACGACTTCGGCGCTGCTTTGATCGCTTCGTCGTATGCGACCGCCGCTTCCTTCGTTTTTCCGGATGACGCGAGACGATCGGCGCGTCCCAGCGCTTCATCGGCGGCGTTGCCTTTGCCTTTGACGGCGCGCTCTCCATCGTCGAGCAGCTTCTTCAGCTGCGGGACCGTCGCTCCGCCGGGATAGCGCAGCGCGACCGCTTCCTTCTTCGGATCGATGACGAGCAGCGTCGGCAGCACCGGGATCGGGAACTGTTTGAGGAACGCGGCGTTCTTCGCGTTTTCGGTGTCAATCGCGAGCCAGACGAACCGTCCGGCATACCGCTCGAGAGCTTTGTCCGTCAGGACGTAAGCCCGCATCGAGCGGCACGTGTGTCACCACGGTGCCCACGCTTCGACGAACAGCGGGAGCTTGCTCGTCTTCGCGTGGGCGATCGCTTTCGAGTAATCGTTCTCGATGAAGGGGAGGACCTCCTTCGCGCGCGCCGCGGCGGCCGCGAGAAGAAGGGTGAGTGTGAGAAGAACTTTTCGCATCCGGGGATGCTACGACCGCGGCGCTACTTCTTCAAACTCTGCAGCACCGCGTCGCGGATCTGTTTCGCTTTCGCAACCGCGGCCGGCACGTCGACGGTCAGCACTTTGCCGCCGCGCATCAGGATCTTTCCATCGACGATGGTCGTGTCGACGGCGCTGCCCGACGCCGCGTAAACGATCGCCGATTCGACGTTGTAGACCGGCTGAATTTTCGGCTGCTGCAGATCGATGACGATGACGTCGGCCTGTTTGCCGGCTTCGAGCGAACCGATGCGCTTGTCCATGCCGAGGACGCGCGCGCCGCAGATGGTTGCCATCTCGAGCGCGGCGTGCGCCGACATTGCTTTCGGATCGCCTTTCGATACCTTGGCGAGACGCGCGGCTGATGCGGCTTCTTCCAGCATGTCGAGATTGTTGTTGGAGCCGGCCGGACCGTCGGTGCCGAGGCCGACGTTGATGCCGGCGTGGAGCATGTCGACGACGGGAGCGATGCCGGAGGCAAGCATCATGTTGCTCTCAGGACAGTGCGCGACGCCGGTCTTCTTCTTCGCGAAGATGGCCTGTTCTTCGGCCGTCAGCCAGACGCCGTGTGCGGCGACGACGTCGGGACCCAGGAAGTTGATCGAGTCGAGATATTTTCCGGGCGTCATGCCGTTCTGTTTCTCGGCGACCTGCTGCAGTTCGTTCTTCGTTTCGGAGACGTGGATGAGAATCGGCACGCCGAGCTCCGTCGCCAGCGCGCGCACCTGAATCAGATGTTCGCGCGACACGGTGAACGGCGCGTGCGGTGCGAAGGCGGGAGTGACGAGACGATCGCCTTTCCACTGCTTCACGTAGCCGCGCATGTAGTCGATGGCGGCGTCCCACGTCTTGTTGTCGGGAGCGGGGAAGTCGATGAGCGTTTCGCCGAGGACGGCGCGGAGACCGGCCTTTTTCGTCTCGTCGGCGATGTCGCTCTCGAAGTAATACATGTCGGTGAACGTCGTCGTGCCGGAGCGGATCATTTCCGCGGCGGCGAGCCGCGTGCCGGCGCGGACGAAGTCGCGCGTGACGTTCTTCGCTTCGGCGGGGAAGATGAAGTTCTGCAGCCAGTCCATCAGATCGCGATCGTCGGCGATGCCGCGGAAGAGCGTCATCGGCACGTGCGTGTGCGTGTTGATGAGGCCGGGCATGACCGCTTTGCCGCGCGCGTCGATGGTCGTCTTCGCGGTGTAGTTCCTGTCGATGTCGGATGAGAGTCCGACGGCGACGATCTTTCCGTCATCGATGGCGACCGAGCCGCGCTCGATCGTCGGGCCGGCCATCGTCAGGACGGTGCCGCCGGTGATGAGCAGATCGATCTGTTTCGGTGCGGCATTCGCGAGCGCCGCGACGAGCGCGACGCAGAGTGTGAGAAGCGAACGGCGGAGCATCAGTCCTCCAGCGAGAAGTAGAACGGGTGGGGGAAGAGTTCGGAGAGCTTGTAATCGGTGCGGTCGCCTTTGAGATTGGCGAGCGCGATGTCGATGTCGCCGCAGTACTCCCACATCAACTGGCGGCACGGACCGCACGGTGTACCGGGCTGATCCGATTGCGTGACGACGGCGATGGCAGTGAACTTCCGCTCGCCGGCCGCAAGCGCCGACAGCAGCGCCACGCGTTCCGCGCAGACTGTCAGACCGTAGGTACAGTTTTCGACGTTGCAGCCGTGGAAGACTTTCCCTTCCGCGGTGACGAGTGCGGCGCCGACTTTGAACTTCGAGAAGGGAGCGACCGCGTTTTCGCGAGCCTTTTTTGCTTCTTCGATCAGGTCAGTCATGGACGCGCGAGGTTATCGCAATCGGTACAATTGCGCCATGACGGAACGCCTGCCGCTGACCGACGAGAATGCCCGCGCACTGGCGAAGCTCTGCGCGCAGATCGCAGCCGGTGCCGACTACGATTCGTGGTCGTTCGCATTCGGCCGGACGCTGCAATTCGGCGGCGAGACGATGGCTCCCGACGTCGCCGGCTGGCGCGATGGCGGCGACACCGGCGTCCCCGACTGGGTCTGCGACGTCGCGCCGCACGGCGAAACGAAAGCGTACGCGAAACACGGCGTCGGCTCGGTGTGGCGCATCGACTCGGAACTACGCGTGATCGACGTTCTGCAGCGCGCGCACAGCGGCTGGTTCTACGACACGTACGATCGGCGGCTGACGGCCGCGCCATTTGATGGGGTGGAGATCGACGTCCGCGCCATCTGGAGATAGAGAATCCCTCTCCCGCCGGGAGAGGGTGGCGCGAAGCGCCGGGTGAGGGGCGTCGCAAATAGCGATTGCGAATTCGCC
>JAOBAU010000187.1 GCA_025463165.1 Acidobacteriota bacterium
CGCCGCGCGCGACGGCTCGCGGTTTGGCGACGTTGTGATTGAAGAGCACGACCTCCACGCGATCGTCAGCGCGGAGCAACTTCGATTCCTCATCGACGGCGCGCAACGCGGCGGCGAGCTTGCCGTCGCCCATGCTCAGCGAGCGATCGATGATGAAGACGAAACGCGCGGCGCCGCGATCGGCGCGCAGCTCGCGGATCGTTTGCTCGATGCCGTTCTCGCTCACGCGCAGCTCGTTCGCACGCACCGTTCGCGGCGCGCGGATGCGCAGCGGCACTTCGACGAAATCGATGTTCGTCGTTTCGCCGGCGGTGATTGCCGCCGTGAGCACGCGCGCGGAATCGACGTTGCGAAATCCATTCGACCAGACCTTCGCCGTCACTTCGTGCGACATCGGCGATGTCCCGAAGTCGTGCGCGATCCGATACGGCGGCGTGCGCGCGACGCCGGCCAGCGCGCCATCGACGAAGAACTCTACGCGATCGATCTTTGTCGCCGTCGTCGTTACTTCGAGCGCCATCGGTCCGAGCGTCTGCATGCCGTCGAGCGGCGAAACGAACGTAACGCTTGCCGCGCCGGCGGCGATCGCCGCGAGCAACAAAACAAGCATGACGATGGTCTGGCGCACGCTGGATCGTAACTGCATCGATGCTGTAAGTAATTTCGATTGTGCGAGTTGCCTCATTCCGATGACGATCTGTCCTACAATCGCCGCGCATGCTTTCCCCCGATACACCGCTCGGGCCGTATCGTCTGGTCGCGAAGATCGGGGCCGGCGGCATGGGCGAGGTATGGAAAGCCGAGGACACGCGGCTTGGCCGGATGGTGGCGATCAAGATTTTGCCGGCGGCGGTTGCGGCGGACGCCGACGCGCTGGCGCGACTGAAGCGCGAAGCGCGCACCGCCGCGCAGCTCTATCATCCGAACATCGCGACGATTCATTCGATCGAAGAGGATGGCGATCGCCTCTTCATCGTCATGGAGCTCGTCGATGGCGAACCGCTGTCGCAGCTGATGCGGCGCGGCGCGATGAGCGAAGCCGATCTCTGCCGCATCGCGCGCGGCGTCGCCGATGCGCTGGCGGAAGCGCACGCGAAAGGGATCATTCATCGCGACATCAAGCCGGACAACGTCATCGTCAGCGGCTCGCGCGTGAAGGTCCTCGACTTCGGCATCGCCAAACAGGTCGGCGTCGAAACGCAGCACGGCACCGAGGGTACGACGGCGTTCATGACGCAGCGCGGATTGATCGTCGGCACCGTTCATTACATGTCGCCCGAGCAGGCGCTCGGCAAAAGCCTCGATCCGCGCACCGACATCTTCTCGCTCGGCGTCGTGATGTATCAGGCCGCCACCGGCCGGCTGCCGTTCAGCGGCGAAACGGTGACGGAGACGATCACGCAAATCGTGCGCGACGAGCCGCAGGAAGCGCGCGCGCTGAACGCCGCGATCTCGCCCGGGCTGAACGCGATCATCCGTCGCTGCATGGAGAAGAAGCGCGAGGATCGATTTGCGAACGCGGCGGAGCTGGTCGCGGCGCTTGATGCGCAACTCGGCTCGGCTCCGACGGTGCCGTATACATCTGCGAACGCCGCGGCGACGCCGACGGTGATTACCGGAGTGCGGCCGAAACGGCGTCGATGGATTGCGGTACTCGCCGCGCTTGCGGTGATCGCCGCGCTCGGATCGTGGCTGACGATGCGGCGTCCGGCGCCGATTGTTGCGCCGAAGCCGAAGCCGGTCGCTGCGCCGTCGTCGACGAACGTGAATGTGATCGCTACTCCGCCGCCGACGACAACGCAGCCCGTTGTGGTGGCGGGCGCTCCGCCCGCCAGGGCGGCCGAAGCGGCCGCCCCCACACAAAGCACACCACCGGTTCCAGTGCCGGCGCCGGCGCCGGTTGAACCTCCGCGTCTCAACTCGCTCGATCAGCGATACGAGATCGCCGTGCAGCAGCTCCGCGCCGGCGATCTGCTCTTCGCGCGCGACGCCTTCCTCGACATCGAGCGCGCCGATCCGCATTTCGCACGCGCGCACTTTCGGCTCGGCGAGCTCTTTCTCGCCACGCACAACATGGTTGCGGCGCGGACGCAGTTCGAGCGCGCGCTCGAAGACACCGATCGCCTCGACGCGCGCGAACGCCAGCTGTCGCAGCTCGGTCTCGCGATCTCGCTCGGACAGCGCGTCATCGCGCATGAACGGGCGCGCGAGTTTGTCCGCACCTGGCCCGATGATCCCGACTTCCATGCATTGCAGCGCGCGCTGAAAGAAGATGATGGTGTGGGGCGTCCGCCGTTGCGCGGCGGCCGGCGCGGGTGGCGACATTGATCGATGCCATCGCGCTCGCGCGACAGCTGATCGACATCCCGTCGACCACCGACGACGAGCTTGCCGTCGCGAACTTTCTCTTCGAGGAACTGACGCGACAGGGCTACGCCTGCCGCAAACACGCGCTCAGCGAAACGCGCTTCAACGTCTACGGGAGCGCCGGTGGACGTCCGCGCATCGTCATCAATTCGCACATCGATACCGTTCCGCCGTGGTTCGCGTCGCGTGAGGACGACCAGCACGTCTACGGCCGCGGCGCGTGCGACACGAAAGGGATCATCGCCGCGATGCTCGCCGCCGGCGAACGGCTGCGCGCGCGCGGCATCGATGAATTCGCGTTCCTCTTCGTCGTCGGCGAAGAGACCGATTCCATCGGCGCGAAGGAAGCGAACATCTTCTTCGCCGACCTCGGCTCCGAATTCGTCGTCGTCGGCGAACCGACCGAATCGACCTTCGCGCGCGCATCGAAAGGCGCGTTCACGGCGATCGTTCGCTTCGACGGCATCGCCGGCCACTCCGCCTATCCGGAGCGCGGCGACTCGGCGATCAATCGGATGGTCGCGGCGATCGCGGAGATCAACGCGGCCGACTGGGGCTCGCACGAAGTGCTCGGCAAGTCGACCGTCAACGTCGGCGTCGTGCGCGGCGGCGAGAAGCCGAACATCATCGCCGCGCGCGCCGAGTGCGAGATGATCTTCCGCATCGTCTGCGAGCCGCGCGAGATTCGCGAGCAGCTGGCGCGCATCGTCGAAAAACATCGTGGCACGATCGTCGTCGAGCGCGGCAATCCTCCGCAGTTCATGGTCGTGCCGGACGGCGAGGAATCGACGGTTGTTGCATTCAATACAGACGTGCCGTGGCTCAAAAACCTCGGCAGGCCGCTGCTCTTCGGCCCCGGCTCGATCCTCGACGCACACGGCGTCGACGAGAAAATCAGCAAGAAGGAATTGCTCGCGGCCATCGACACGTACGAGCGGATGGTCATCAAGCTCCTTGGCAAACAACCATGACGAAATTGAACGAAGATATTTTTCTGATCGCCGCTGTGCGGACGCCGATCGGCAAGTTCGGAGGCGGCCTTTCTTCGCTGACCGCCGCGCAACTCGGCACCGCGTCGGCGCGCGCGACGATCGAGCGCAGCGGCGTCGATCCCAAGCTGATCGATGAAGTGATTTTCGGCAACGCGCGCCAGGCCGGCGTCGGTCCGAACGTCGCGCGACAGGTGGCGATCAAGTCGGGACTCGCGCATGAAGTGCCGGCGTACACGGTGAACCAGGCGTGCGGCTCCGGCCTCCGCGCCATCATGAACGCGGCCGATCAAATCCGCCTCGGCGCCGCGGAGATCATCCTCGCCGGCGGCACCGAATCGATGTCGAACACGCCGTACCTTCTGCCGCGCGCGCGGTGGGGCTATCGGATGGGGAACGACGAAGTCATCGACGGTATGTATCGCGACGGTTTCCTGTGTCCGCTGGCCGACGAGATGATGGGCTCGACCGCCGAGACGCTCGCCGAACGCTATGGAATCTCGCGCGACGAGCAGGATCGTTTCGCGATGGAATCGCAGGCGAAAGCGGGTCGCGCGTACGACGCAGGCGCGTTCAACGCCGAGCTCGTGCCGGTCACGCTGGAAGGTCGGAAAGGTCAACAGGTTGTCGATCGCGATGAGCATCCGCGTTTCGATACCGATCTCGGTTCGCTCGCGAAACTGCCGCCGGTCTTTCGCAAGAACGGCAGCGTGCACGCGGGAAACTCGTCGGGTGTGACGGACGGTGCGTCATCGATGCTCGTCGTACGCGGCGACACGATGATGCGGCTCGGACTCCTGCCGATGGCGCGCATCGTCGGCTACGCGCAGGCGGGCGTCGATCCGAAGGTGATGGGAATCGGTCCGGTGCCGGCGACGAAGAAGCTGCTGAGCGAGACCGGTATCGCACTCGCCGACATCGATCTCATCGAGCTCAACGAAGCGTTCGCCGCGCAGGTCATCGCCTGCGATCGCGAGCTGCACTTCGATCCGGCGAAGTTGAACGTCAACGGCGGCGCAATCTCGCTCGGACATCCGATCGGCGCGACCGGCGCGCGAATCACGACGACGCTGCTGCACGCGCTCGGCGCGCGCAACGGGCGCTACGGCCTGGCGACGCTCTGCATCTCCGGCGGCATGGGATTGTCGATGGTCGTGGAACGGACATGAGCGGCCACGGGCCGCTGCGTTGGATCGCACAGCGTCGGCGACGGGCTTCGCGGCGGATCATGGTTAGGCCACGGATTCACGTTCAGGCGCGCGTTGCGGTGGCGTTACTCGCGCTCGTCATGGCGACAGGCGTGAAACGGATCGACGGAACGACGATCACGCCGGCGAAGATCGATGCGACCGTGACTCATCTCATGGAGGCCGCGCACGTCACCGGCATTTCCGTCGCCATCCTCAACGACAACCGCGTCGTTTACGTGAAGAGCTACGGACTGGCGAACGTCGAGAAGCAACAGCCGCTGCGCACCGACAGCATCGTCTGGGCGGCGTCGTTCACGAAATCGCTCTTCGCCTACTTCGTGATGCAGCTCGTCGACGAGGGAGTGATCGAGCTCGACACGCCGATCGAGCGCTATCTGCCGAAGCCGCTGCCGCAGTATGAGAAATACGCGGATCTCGCGAACGACGAGCGCTGGAAACAGATCACGCCGCGCATGCTGCTCAGCCACACCGCCGGCTTCCCGAACTTCCGCTTCCTGAACGCGGATGGAAAGCTCGACATCAAATTCACTCCCGGCTCGCACTACGCATATTCGGGCGAGGGGATCAACCTGCTGCAGTTCGTCATCGAAGCGAAGACGGGAAAGTCGATCGCCGAAATGATGCAGACGCGCATCTTCACGCCGTTCGGCATGACGCGCAGCAGCATGACGTGGCAGCCGCAATTCGAATCCGACATCGCATTCGGCTACGACGAGCAGGGAAAGCTGATCGGCCACAACAAACGGACCGGCTCGCGCGCCGCCGGCTCGATGGACACGACGATCATCGACTACGCGAAGTTCATCGAAGCGGTGATGCAGAGGCGCGGCGTCAGCGCGAAGTCGTGGAAGGAGATGTTCCGTCCGCAGATCGAGATTTTCTCGAAGGCGCAGTTCCCGACGCTGAAGCCCGACTTCACCGATGAGAATCACGCCATCCGCCTTTCGTACGGCCTCGGCGTCGGCCTGTTCAAAACAAAATACGGCCGGGCGTTTTTTAAGGAAGGCCACGACGACGGCTGGGAGAACCACTTCCTCGTCTATCCCGATCGAAAAATCGGCATCGTGCTGATGTCGAACAGCAGCAACGGCGACAGCATCTTCGTCCCGCTGATGAAGGAGCTGATCGGCGATCGATGGACGCCCGCCCGATGGGAAGGGTACGCCGGAAACAAATGACGTGCTGAGTGCAGAGTGCGGAGTGCTCGGGGTTGACTCAGCACTCTGCACTCAGCACTCTGCACCTTCCATGACCTTCACTGACTCCCACTGCCACCTGACGATGTCCGACGGCGCGGCGAATCTCGACCGGGCCCGCGCGCAGAACGTACGCGGTTTCGTCGTTCCTGCGACGAAGCTCGATGACGCGCCGCTGGCGGTCGCGCTGGCGAAAGAGCACGACGACGTCTGGGCGGCGGTCGGGTTTCATCCGCACGAAGCGAAGGATTGCGACGACGCGGCGTTCGCTGAGATTGAACGTCTCGCCGCTGACGACCGCGTCGTCGCCATCGGCGAGTGCGG
>JAOBAU010000202.1 GCA_025463165.1 Acidobacteriota bacterium
CCGCGGTCGATCACTTCGCGCATGTAGCGGAAGAAGAACGTCAGGATCAGCGTGCGGATGTGCGATCCGTCGACGTCTGCGTCCGTCATGATGATGATCTTGTGATAGCGAAGCTTGGCGACGTCGAAGTCGCCGGCGCCGATGCCGGTTCCGAGCGCCGTGATCATCAGGCGGATTTCCTCGGATGACAGCATCTTGTCGAGACGCGCGCGCTCTGTGTTGAGGATCTTGCCTTTGAGTGGCAGCACCGCCTGGAAACGGCGATCGCGTCCCTGCTTCGCGGACCCGCCTGCGGAGTCACCCTCGACGAAGTAGATCTCGCAGAAACGCGGATCGCGCTCCTGACAGTCAGCGAGCTTGCCGGGGAGCGATGCGGAGTCGAGCGCGCCTTTCCGGCGTGTCAGGTCGCGAGCTTTGCGCGCGGCTTCGCGCGCACGGGCGGCGTCGATGATCTTGTCGACGATGCGCCGCACTTCGCGCGGGTTTTCTTCGAGGAACTCGCCGAGGCGTTCGGTGACGACCTTCTCGACCCATGTTTTCACGTGCGAAGAGACGAGCTTGTCTTTCGTCTGCGACGAGAATTTCGGGTCGCGGATTTTGACGGAGACGACGGACGAGAGCCCTTCACGAACGTCGTCGCCTTCCAGCGACAACTTTAGCTTCTGCAGGATCCCGGACTCTTCGATGTACTTGTTGACGGTGCGCGTGAGCGCCGACTTGAAACCGACGAGATGCGTGCCGCCGTCGAGGTTCTTGATCGTGTTCGTGAAGCAGTAGATGTTCTCGCTGTAGCCTTCGTTCCACTGCAGCGCAATCTCGATCTGCTCGCCGTCGATCTCATCGCGGATGAAGATCGGATCTTCGTGCAGCGGCGTCTTGGCGCGGTTGAGATCTTTCACGAACGAGACGATGCCGCCCTCGTAGCAGAACTCGTGATGCTTCTCGCTCCGCTCGTCGCGGATCTCGATGTTCACGCCGCTGTTGAGAAACGACAGCTCGCGGAGACGCTGCGCGAGCGTGTCGAAGTTCATCTCGGTCACGGAGAAAATCTGCGAGTCCGCTTTGAACGTCACACGCGTGCCGCGGCGCGCAGTTTTTTCGCCTTTGACGATGGCCGTGGTCGGAACGCCGCGCTCGTAGCGCTGGCGCCAGATGAAGCCGTCGCGATGAATCTCGAGCTCCAGCCATTCGGAGAGGAAGTTGACGACCGAGACGCCGACACCGTGCAGACCGCCGGAGACTTTGTACGAGTTGTTGTCGAACTTACCGCCGGCGTGCAGCTCGGTCATGATGACCTCGGCCGCGGAACGCCCTTCTTCCTTGTGGGTGTCGACCGGGATGCCGCGGCCGTTGTCCTCGACGGTGACCGAGTTGTCGGGATGAATCATCACCGTGACGCGGTCGGCGTAACCGGCCAGCGCTTCGTCGATCGCGTTATCGACGACTTCGTAGACCATGTGATGCAGGCCGGTGATGTCATCGGTGTCGCCGATGTACATGCCCGGACGCTTGCGAACAGCGTCGAGGCCTCTGAGGACTTTGATGTCCTCGGAAGTGTATTCACGGCCTGAGAGCTGATCGGCCTCTTGCTGGCCAAGTACTCTCGCTTCTTCGTTCGTGTAGTCGTCTGCCATTCGATGCGTTTTCCTTCCGGATTTGGCTGGTTGCTCGGCAGGCTCCGGCGCGTTTCACAACGAGCCGATTCGCGAGGTCTTACCGCCGCGAAAAAGAACGCTGAATTGTACTATAAAAATCCGCGCTCAGGCCAAATCTTCGGTGGCAGTAACTCTTCCGTTTTCAACGATTAAGCGGCGGTGAGAACCAGCCGCCAGCGCGCGGACGAAACGCTCCTTCGCCGAGGTGGCGAAAACCTGCGTTTTCGGAGGCAGCCGAACCAGCAGTTCCTGGAGTATTTCAAGGTCGAGCTCGGCGTCGACGTCGTCGAGCAAAAAGACCGCAGGCTCATCGAAACGGCGGCGGAAAAGCTCGAGTTTGGCAAATTTGAGGAACAGGACGACCATCTTCTGCTCGCCGCCGGAGAGGACGTCCTGCGCCGGCCGGCCGCCGGTCGTGAACTCGATCGTGTCGCGCTGCGGTCCCGACAGCGACACGCGCGCTCGGATCTCCGCTCGCCGCGTCTGGCCGAGGTCGGCGACGAGACTTGGGCGGTAGTGAATCGCCAGATCGCGAATGTGATAGCCGTGCTCGGCGACGATCTCGGCGTAGGTTTTCGAGACTTCCGCCGCGTAAGCGGCGCGCGCGCGATGCAAGACCGCAGCAGCGCGGGTCAGCTCGTCGTCCCACGCGTTGAGTTGCGACGGCGCCTCGCGGCCGGCGCTGATCGCGTGCAAAAGCGCGTTCCGCTGCTTCAGCACGCGCGTGTAACGCGTCAGCTGTTCGAGATATGCGGGGTCCACGCTCGCGACGCCGCGGTCGAGAAAGCGCCGCTTCTCCTCCGGCGCGCCACGCAGAATCTCCAGGCGTGCGGCCGAGTAGGCGAAGACGCTCATCGCATTCAGATACGCGGCGAGCGTCACTTTCTCGCCGTTGATCATCAGCACGCGGCGTTTCGTCTCGCCGGTCTCGAGCGCGGCGGAGATCGTTTTCTCGACGCCGTATCGCTGCAATGCGCCGGCGACGAAGACGCTCGGCGAATCGAATCGGAAGATGCTCGCGGTGCGCGGCGTGCGAAAAGACTTCGTCGTGGCGAGGAAGTAGATCGCTTCGAGCAGGTTCGTTTTTCCCTGCCCGTTTCGGCCGACGACGATGTTTGCGGTGGGATGAAACGCAATCTCGTCCGAGGCGAGATTGCGGAAGTTCTGCGGCGTAAGCCGCGAGAGGATCACGCCAGCCGCATCGGCATGACGACGTACAGATATTCGTACGGCAGGTCTTCGTTCACTGCCGCTGGCCGGCCGATGCACTGGCTGTTTTCGTCCTTGAGCTCGAGCGAAACGGTCGGCGTGTCGATCGCGCTCAGGAAGTCGGTGACGTACGCGGCGTTCAGTC
Source organism: Acidobacteriota bacterium (assembly GCA_025463165.1). Classification (GTDB taxonomy): domain Bacteria; phylum Acidobacteriota; class Thermoanaerobaculia; order Gp7-AA8; family Gp7-AA8; genus JAOBAU01. The sequence continues at coordinate 3,010 of JAOBAU010000202.1, forward strand.
CGACGAAGAACGGGTTGCCGGCGTAGTCGATGGGAACCGTCTCACGCGCATCGCCGAGCTCGGGGTTCGTCGACGAAACGGTGAGCTTGCCCGGCGCGAAATCGAAGCGGACGGCTCGCGTCCGTTCATTTGCGACGAGCGAAATGCGCTTGATCGTCGAGAGCAAACGCTCGCGGTCGACCATCACGCGGCGATCGTTGTCACGCGAGATGACTTCCATGTAGTTCGGGAAGTTGACGTCGATCATGCGCGCCAGCAGGCGGCGCTCGCCGGCTTCAAAGAAGAGATGATTTTCCGATGTGCCGAAACGGACGTTGCCGTCTTCGGAGGCTTCGAGTCGCTGGATTTCGTACAGCGCTTTTCGCGGAATCAGGATCGTCAGGTCGCTGCCCTTTTTCTTTCCGCTCGTGCTGCCCTGCGGGAAGTTGATCAGCGCCATGCGATGGCCGTCGGTCGCAACCATCTCCATCTTCGTCGGCTGCACTTTGAGCAGCGCGCCGTTGAGCTGGAAGCGCGTCTCTTCGTGCGTGATCGCGAAGATGACTTTCGAGACCATCGTCTTCAGCTCATCGAGCGGAATCGTGTAGGTCTCCTGCGCCGTGACTGTCGGGAGCGTCGGGTAATCCTCGGCGGGAAGACCGAGGAGGCGAAACTTCGCGGTGCCTGACTCGACGAGGATCGAGTTGTTCTCCTGCATCGCAATGTGCACGTCGTTATCGGGGAGAGAG